>JBBTVT010000089.1:0-12742 GCA_038078655.1 Patescibacteria group bacterium | reverse complement strand
TGTAAAAATTCAAATTCTGTTAAAAGGAGGTGATTAAGATGATGACAGGATTTTTTTTGGAAAAAGGAATAGAAATTATTGCTTTTGCAATAATTTTTATTCCAGCAGGTTATTTTCTTATGAAATTTATAAGAAAATAACCTGCTACAAAAGAGGAAAGATTTAACCTTTCCTCTTTTTATTATTTTAAAAATTAATTACCTTATGTCGCATAAGGTTTATTGTGCGACATTATATATCTTTTTATTCTCACATAAATAATTAATAAATTAATTTGTTAGGGGCGACCCCCTGGGCGCGGGCAAGCCGCGCCCCTACACGGTCGTTCATCCATTGATGATATTATTGGCGCATATAAATCATTGGTTGCAAATGCGTGTTTAAATATTTAAAAATCAAAAAATAAAATAATTAGTAAAAATTATTTAGCCCAAGATGTCTCGACTGTAATGGAGAAATCCCTTTATTCAGTCAATTTTATAATTCGTAGAGGCATCGTATTGTATACGCCCATTAAATATTTCACATAAAATTCCCAGAAGAACCGTTTTTTTATTAAAAAAATTTCCCTACTTTCCGCAACATTTTTTGTATTTTTTCCCTGAACCACAAGGACACAAATCATTTCTGTTAATTTTTTTACTTGAAATAGATAAATTTTCTTGCTCCGGAACATTTAATTTAATATTACTTTTTTGTATTACTGAAGGAGCTATTTCTGTAACTAATTCGATTTTATAAATACTGTAAACAATTTGTTTTTCAATGGTATTTATTAATTCATTAAACATTCGGTAAGCTTCTTTTTTAAATTCAACCAATGGATCTCTTTGTCCATATCCACGCAAACCAATTCCAGTTTTTAAATAATCAATGGCTTCTAAATGTTCAATCCATAAATTATCAATGCTACGCAATACAATCCCCTTTTCTATTTCTCTCATTGGATTATTTTTTATAAAATCATCTTCTGTGTCATTAATATCAATTGAATTTATTTTTTTCTCAAGCTCATCATAAGCCTGACGAGATAAATTAATTAAGTATTGAATAATTTTTGTTCGAGCAAATATATCCTGAACTTTGTTTCCAGCTTCTCTTTCTATATCCTCTAATTTAATTCTAACTTCTTTTGATACGTGAAAAATAGTGCTGATTACCTCATAAATCTCTTCCAGATTCCATTGTTTCTCGTCTTCTAAAGAAGTGTGAAAAGAAACAACCTGTTCAATTTCTTTCTCTATCATTTCCAAAATTATTTGTTTTGAATTTTCAGGTAAATTTAAAATTTCCCGCCTTTTTTTATAAATTGTTTCTCTATGTTTATTCATTACATCGTCATATTCAAGCAAATGCTTTCTTACATCAAAATTATATCCTTCAATTTTATTTTGCGCGGCTTCAATAGAATGAGAGATCATTTTATTTTCAATTGGCATATCATCGGGCAAACCCAAACGATCCATTAATTCTTTCATTTTATCAGAACCAAAAATCCTCATTAAATCATCCTCCATTGAAACAAAAAATTGAGAACATCCAGAATCGCCTTGACGACCAGAGCGACCTCGCAATTGATTATCAATTCTTCTTGCTTCATGTCTTTCACTTCCAATTACGAATAAACCTCCCAATGAAAGCGTTTCATTGTGTATTTTTTGATGTTCTTCTTCTGAAATTTCATCTGTTTTTTTGCCACCTAAAATAATATCAACTCCACGACCAGCCATATTTGTAGCAATTGTTACTGCGCCTTTTTTACCAGCCTGAGCAATGATTTCCGCTTCTTTCCAATGATTTTTAGCGTTTAAAATTTCATAAGGAACTCCAGATTGATCCAGTATTTTTCCAAATAATTCATTTTTTTTAATAGAAATTGTGCCAATTAAAACTGGTTGTCCAGTTTGATTTAATTCTTTAATTTTTTCAATAATGGCTTTAAATTTTCCATTTTCAGTTTTATAAATTTTATCCGGAAGATCCTTTCTGTTCATTAGTTTGTTGGTTGGAATTACAACAACATCTAAATTATAAACCTTGGAAAATTCTTCAGCTGAGGTAACGGCTGTACCAGTCATTCCTGATAATTTTTTGTATAATCTAAAATAATTTTGAAAAGTAACTGTTGCCAATGTAATACTTTCTTTTTGAACTTGAACCCCTTCTTTTGCCTCAATGGCCTGATGAAGTCCGCCAGAATAACGTCGTCCGGGCATCAAACGTCCTGTAAATTCATCAACAATTATTATTTCTCCTTCTTTAATAATATAATCTCTATCGCACTTAAAAAGCGTTTCTGCTTTTAATGCCTCTTCTAAATGATGGACTAAATTAAGCCCGCCTTCGGTGTAAATATTTTGCATTCCCAACCATTTTTCCATTTTAGAAATCCCTTCTTCGGTCAATGTGGCTGCTTTCATTTTTTCGTCAACATTATAATCCTCATTTTCTTTAAGACGACAAACTAATTGAGCAAATTGTTGATATTGTTCTGCTGATTCTTCAGCTGGAGCGGAAATAATTAAAGGTGTTCTGGCTTCATCAATTAAGATGCTATCCATTTCATCAATGATTGCATAATGAAGCGCTCGTTGACTCATTTGGTTTAAATTGTAAACCATATTATCCTTTAAATAATCAAATCCAAATTCATTATTAGTTCCGTAAAGAATATCGCAATTATACGCTTCTTTTCGAGAAACAGGAATTAAATCAATTTGATTGCTATCTATTAATTGAAATTTAAATGCTTTTTCATGTTGTATACATCCAACAGTTAATCCAAGAAAATCAAAAATTTTTCCCATCCATAAAGAATCTCTTTGTGTTAAATAATCATTAACAGTAATAATATGTATCCCCTTACCCTCTAAAGCGTTAAGATATGCAGGCAAGGTTGCAACTAATGTTTTCCCTTCACCAGTTTTCATTTCAGTAATTTTTCCTTGATGTAAAACAATGCCACCTAAAAGTTGAACATCAAAATGCCTTTGTTTTATTGTTCTTTTTGCTGCTTCTCTAACAACAGCAAAGGCTTTAGGTAAAATATCATTCAAAGTTTTTGTTTGTTCTTTAATTTCTTGTTGAAATTTTTTGGTTTGTTCTTTTAATTTTTGATCAGAAAATTTTTCAAATCTTGATTCTAATTCGTTAATTTCATCAACAATTGGTTGTATTTTTTTTAAATTTTTTTTGTTTGGATCACCAAAGAAAAACATAAAATAACTTTTTAAAAAATAAATTTAGTGTTTTTAGATAAAAAAACACTAACTAAAATTAAATAACCGATGCCTAATGGATGATTTAAATATGGAGAAAAAATATGCGCAACAAAAATAATTAATAATCCAATTGATAAACCTAAACTAATATTACATTTTGTACATTGTTTTAATCCATCAAAAATAATTTTACCAATTAAAAATATATAAATAATCAATCCACCAATTCCTAATTTTAACCATATATCCAACCAACCCCATTCAAAAGCGTATGTTGTATATTCACCTGTAGGATTTTTTCTTAATGCTCGTGGATCACTTGATTTATAGGTTATTGTAGTGCCAAAACCACTACCTAAAATAGGAGCCTCTGTTATTTGTTGCCATAATGGTGGCAAAAGATTCCATCGTGAAGCAACAGCGGCTTCATTTAAATTGCTCATTCTTTCAAATAAAAGGTCTGGGGAAAAATTAAAATCTTTCATTGATTGTGGAATTGGAAATTTAATAATTGCAATAATAATTAAAAATCCGAACATTGTTGCTAAAAAAATATTGAGCAATATTTTACCTATTTTATGAATATTATTTTTTTGTTGAACAAGGACGGTTAAAAATAAAATTAACCCGGCAATAATTCCGACCCAAAAACTGCGAGAAAAAGTAATAACAATAGTAGCTGTTAAAATAGAAAGGCAACAAAACAATAAAAAATCTTTTTTGTATCCCAACGTTTTAGATATTTTTTCTTTAAAAACAGATAAAAATAAAAAAAGACCGATTGAAACAAAAATATGTGATTGAAAAAATATACGACTAAAGCCACTTTTCATCTGTGCTATTTCACCGATACCACTATTTCTTGACCAAGAATATAGTTCATAAGAAAACATATCCATTGAATTATGAGAAAGAATATACAAAAGAATTAATGTTTTTATTGACAACCAAGCAACTGCTGCAATAAAAACTTGGATTAAATTATTATAAAATGAAGAGCCTTGTGTTTTTGCGATACTATAAATGGGAAATATTAATAAAAAATATATCCAACCATTAAAATCATAGAAAACATTGCTTAAATTATTGCCAGATAAAATTCCATTTATAATACCCCAAGCAATAAAAATAAAAAGAAGTATAAAATATTTTGCATATTGCGATTTTAAAAATTCAATTTCTATTTTTTTATTTTTAATAACATTATAAATAACATTGCCTATCCATACCCCCATTACAATTAACCATAAAGCCATTCTTATAGAAATAGTAAAATCTCCAAAATCAAAATAAAATAAATGTCCTTTTGAGCCAATAAAAAGCTCTGCTAATGTTATTAAAATTCCGTATTTTAAATTATAAAATGACAGAATGAGTGTGATTAATGCAATAACAAAAAATTCCGCTGAATTTATAACGGGACATAAATAACTCAAAAAAGACAATAATTCAATCGCAACAATAGAAAAAAATATTGATAGAGATGTTTTATTAAAAAATGTTGACATTGATAGAAATAAATTTAAATTAAAAATTAAAACCTTAAATTTTACTATTTAAAAAAATTTTCTTTTTTTCCAAATATATTATTATGATAATCTTGGTAACCTTGTATTATCGCTTTTATTTTTGACAATTTTTGATTTTCGGTAATCAATATTCTGGTTAAATCTTTTAAAATTCCAATGCCTTCTTTTTTGCAAAAACCAGGAAAATCTTTTTTATAACGATTAATTAAATAAAGTCTGTTTCGAGTCGCATAGTAATGTCTAATCGGAGAATAATTTGTAGAATAAAACCAAAAATATTTTTTTAAATTACCAAGATTATGTTCCAAAATTGCTTTATTTGCTTGAATAATTGAAAAATTATTTAAATTAAGTCGTAAACAAAATTCATGATCAACAGAATCTACAAAAAGTTTATCTATAAATGGTCCAACTTTCTGATAAGCATTTAGATTTAACAAATTTCCAGACATCATTGTAGTTAATACTTTTGATCCCGTCTCTTTTTTTTGAATATTTTTTTCTGAAAATTTACCAAATTTATTTTTATGGAGAGGCGAAACAATTCCTATTGTTTTCGGATCATACAACTCTAAACATTCTAACATTAAAGTAATCATATTCGGAGTTGTTTTGCTATCCGAATCTATTGTAAATAACCAATCATATTCATCTTTAATTGCTCTTTGCGCTCCAACATTAAGTGCATTAGCAATCCCCTGATTTCCGTGATTATCAATATAACAAATTTTTTCTTTAGCTTTTAAAATATCAATAAGTTTAGTATTTTTTTCATCCGAATTATCAATTACATATAAAATATCCAGATCATTAATATAAGAATTAATATTGTCAACAATATCAACGGTTGGTTTATAAAATGCAACAACGCCTGCTATTTTTATTTCATTTTTTCTCATAAATTTTTTTATTTAAAATTTCTTCATATATTTTCTCTATTTTTTGAGTGCATTTTTTAATGCTAAATTTTTCCTCAACTCTTTTTTTCCCTTCTTTGCCAAGTTTTAATGCTAAATTTTTATCTTGTAAAATTTTTACAACATTAGTGGCTAAACTGTCAATGTCGCCTACTGGAAATAATATGCCAGATTTTCCATCCTCTATTATTTCTGGGATTCCGCCACAATTTGATGCTATTACTGGTTTTTCCATAGCCATTCCTTCAATAATTGTGCGACCAAAAGCTTCAAATTTTGAAGAAATCACAACAACATCCAATGCTTTTATTATTTGTGCAATATCTGTTCTTGCCCCAGAAAATATTATATCATTTTCTATACCTAATTTTTTTGTAAGATTTTTTAAAAAATCTAAATATTTTTTTTGATTGAGAAGCGTTTTACCAATAATTAAAAATTTTATTTTTGGTATCTCTTGTTTAATTTTTGCAGCTGCTTGAATAAAAAAATCAACCCCTTTATTTTCTTCTAAGGATCCAATAATTCCAATTAATTTGGTTTCTGGTAAAATTTTAAATTCTTCTTTTATTTTACTTTCTAAATTTGAATCAAATTGATTTAAATCTACTCCGTTATAAACAATCTCTATTTTTTCTTTTGATACAAATTGAGATATTATATCTTTTATTGCTTGTGATGCAACTATTACTTTATTGGATATTTGATTTATCTTTTTTTTTGAAATTAAATTAAACCTTGGATTTTGTAGGGTTTCTCTAAGATGCCAAATTACAGGTATTTTTGCTTTATATCCAGCTTGAGCGCCAAAATTAGCAAGAATAGTATTAACATGAATTAGATCTATTTTTTTTTCTTTAATAATTTTAAAAATTTTTGCAGAATATGTTAATCTTTTTATTTTTCTAATAAATCGATTTTTGGACAATTCTTTATTATCTAAAATAATTGTTTTTATTTTTGATTCATTTAATTTTGAAATAATTGGACCAAGTGTTGGTGTTAAATAAAAAACATTAAATTGTTTTTTGTCTAATTCTTTAGCTAATAAATATAAGCTAATTGGCGCGCCTGATAAATCTGATTGATGACTTACTAATAAAATATTTTTCATATTTAGTGTTTTTTTGCTTCAATAAATTCTTTGTTATTCATATATGGGCGTAGCGCATTTGGAATTTTTATTGAGCCATCTGCTTGCTGATAATTTTCTAAAATTGCGATAATTATTCTACCAATTGCAAATGCTGTTCCATTTAAAGTGTGAACAAAATTTGATTGATTATTTTTATTTCGATAACGAATATTTAATCGCCTAGCCTGGAAATCTGTGCAATTGCTTGTTGATGTAATTTCTCTAAATTCATTTTGTCCAGGCAACCAAGCTTCTAAATCAAATTTTTTGGCGGCTGAATCTCCTAAATCTCCTGTGCACATTTTTATTACTCGATAAGGTATTTCTAAAAGCTGAATTAATTTTTCCTCCATTGAAAGCAAAAATTGATGCTCTTTTTCTGAATCTTCTGGTCGACAAAAGGAAAACATTTCTAATTTATCAAATTGATGAACTCGTAAAATTCCCTTTGTGTCTTTTCCGTATGAACCGGCTTCTCGGCGAAAACAAGACGAAAACCCCAAATATCTTTTAGGTAAATTTTTTTCTTCAAAAATTTCATCACAATGCATTGGACCAATTGATTGTTCAGATGTTCCGACTAAATATAATTCATCTTTTGGTAAATAGTAAATTTCTTCTTCCCCGCGAATTAAATATCCCATTGCAGCCATCGGTTGCCTTTTAATCATTACGGGTGGAATAATAGGTATAAAATTTTCTTTTATTAAATTTTGAGAAACAAATTGAAGTAAAGCAAATTCCAATAAGGCAGCTTCATTTTTTAAATAACCAAAACGACTGCCAGAAATTTTAGCTGCTCTTTTTGTATCAATCAAATCTAATTTTTCGGCTAATTCAACATAACTTTGTGGTTTAAAATCAAATTGAGAAATTATGCCTTCATGTCTTAAAATTTCATTGTCTTCTTCTCCTCGTCCTATTTTTACATCCGACAAAGGAATATTTGGAATTAAATACATTAATTTATTAAATTCTTTTTCTATTTCTTCTGATTCTTTTTCTATTTTTAATATTTCTTCTTTAATATTTTTCCCTTTTTCTATTAACTCATCTTTCTTTGAAAAATCCATTTTAATTTGTTCGGCGATTTCATTCCTTGTTTTTCTTAATTTGTCTATTTCTTGTAAAAAAATTTTTCTTTTTGCGTCTAATTTTAAAAGCCCATCAATATCAACATCAACTCGTTTATTTTCGCAAGCTGTTTTAATTAAATCTGAATTTTCACGAATAAATTTTATATCTAACATAAATTTTATAAAATTAATTTTCAAAAAAAGTTTTATAACTTAAATAAGCACAATAAATATCGGCTTTAGAAGCGATTTCTAATGGCGCGTGCATATTGAATAAAGGTACTCCAGCATCAACAACATCAATGTTGCGATTTGCTAAATATTTAGCAATGGTTCCTCCCCCGCCTTGATCAACCTTGCCAATTCCACCAGAAAATTGACAAACAATATTTTTATTTTTTTTAAAAATCATTCTTAATTTTTGCAAAAATTCAGCAGACGCTTCAGATGTAGAATATTTACCGCCATAACCAGTATATCTTTCTATTGCTAATCCAAATCCCATTCTGCAAGCATTTCGTAAATCATAAACATCTTTATAGTCTGGATCAACTGCCGTTGTTACATCAGCTGAAATTGCTTGACTAATGCCATATGAATGATAAATGTCATTTAAATTATTTTTATTTTCATTTAATTTTAAAATATTTAGCATAAAACTTTCTAAAAATAATGATTGAATTCCCGTATTACCTTCTGATCCAATCTCTTCTCTATCCACTAAAATGCAAACTTGCGTTTGTTCGGTAATTTTAGCATCAAAAAAACTCATTAATGCCGAATAAGAACAAGCTTTATCGTCATGACCATAGGCTGAAATTAAACTTCTATCAAATCCCAAATCCCTTGCTTTTTCACTCGGTACGGCTTGTATTTCCGCGCTTACCAAATCCCCTTCTTTGATGCCATATTTATTATAAAGATATTCTAATATTGCTAATTTAACCCTTTCTTTCACCTTTGAATCGTTAACTGGCAACGAACCTAATAATAAATTTAAATCTTCTCCTTTTATTTCGCGAGACTCGATTTTACTACCAGGTCCAGCTGGACGATCAAGGTGTGGCAACAAATCAGTAATCATAAAAATCGGCTCATCATCTTTTTCTCCAATTTTGATATTTACATTTTTGCCATTTTCTAAACAAACAACTCCATGCAATGCCAAGGCAATAGCTGGCCATTGATATTTTTTAATCCCGCCATAATAATGAGTTTTAGCAAAAACTAAATTTTCGTCTTCATAAATTGGCGTTGTTTTAAAATCTAAATGCGGTGAATCAATATGCGCCATAACTATTTTCATTCCCTGACTCAATCCCTGATGACCAATTTTGGCTAAAAATAAATTTTTATCACGATTAACAGCATAAACTTTATCACCTGTTTTTAATGATTTCATTTCTTTTATATTTTTAAAGCCATACGTTTTAGCTAATTTTATACTAATTTCCACAGTTTCTCTTTCCGTTTTTGCTTCATTTAAAAAAATTTTATAATCTTCACAAAATTTAAATGCTGTTTGTTTAGTTTTTTCATCCCAAATCTCCCAACAACTTTTTCGTTCCGTTTTAAGTTCTTTTTCTAATTTTTGATAATTTATTTTTTTAGACATAAATTATAATAATTATTAAATCAATTTAAGATTTTTTTAATACCTCTAATGCCGGTAATTTTTTATTAGCCAAAAATTTTAACATTGCTCCACCTGCTACGCAAACATGGCCAATTTTTTTATTTAAACGTAATTTACTGATTGCCTCCTCTGTATCTCCGCCTCCGATTACACTATAAGCCTTAGAATTTGCAACAATTTGCGCTATTTTTTTTGTTCCCTGACTAAATTTATCTTTTTCAAATAACCCCATTGGCCCATTCCAAATAATTGTTTTTGCCTTTTGAATATATTGAGAAAATAATTCGGAGGTTTGATGACCAATATCTAAAATTGAAATGGGCAACAAAACATTAGAATTTAAAAATGCAATATCAACTTCTTTTAATTGTTTTTTGTCGCCAATATTTTTTTCAATAACTCCATCAACTGGCAAAATAATTTTTTCTCCTACAAAAGGCAACAGCTCCGCTAATATTTTTTTTATTCCGCCATTATTTTGGTTTTTTAAAAAACTAACTGGCAACTTCCCTACTTTATACCCTAATTCTTTTAAAAAAAATAGTCCAATAACGCCACCTATTAAAATCCAATCAGCCTGTTTAAGAAAGTTTTTAATAACATCGATTTTAGAATCAATTTTTACTCCACCAATGATAATAACCAATGGTCTTTTAGCGTTTGTTTTAACTTTAGTTAAAATTTTTATCTCTTCTTCAAAATTTAAACCCATTGCACTAGGTAAAAATTTTGTAATTCCAACAGTAGAAGCATAATTTCTATGACTTTGAGCAAAGGCGTCATTAATAAAAATCTCGCCTAGTTTGGCAATTTTTTTAGCAAACTTTAAATCATTTTTTTCTTCCTCCGGATAAAAGCGAGTATTTTCTAAAAGAATAATTTCATTGGATTTCATTTTTTTTACTTTTTGTTCAATTTCATTTCCGATGCAATCTTTTAAATAAATAATTTTTTCATTTTTAAATATTTCTTGTAATTTTTTTGCCACTGGTTTTAATCGTAAATCATTAACTATTTTACCATTTGGTCTTCCCAAATAAGAAACAAGGATAATTTTACAATCTTGTTTTAAAAGATACTTAATAGTAGGAATTGAAATTTTTATTCTACTATCATCAACAACGATCCATTCTTTTTCATTTTTTTTTAACGGCACATCAAAAGCCACCCTCAAAATAACTTTTTTATTTTTTAAATTTATATCTTTAATAGTTTTATACATAAAAAATTATTTAAAATTTTTTAAAACAAATTTAATTCTTTCTTGTGTTTGAGTAATAGAATTTGGAATTTCTTGTATAGCTTGTCGCGCTTCAGACACAGAATAACCTAAATTTATTAAAACGTCTATAATTTGTGAATCTTCCGAGAAATCCATTTCTATTTCAGATTTTACTTCTTGTATTTTATTTTTTAATTCTAAAATTATTTTTTGCGCTATTTTTTTCCCAATGCCAATTACTTTAACTAAAGTATCTATTTTTTCGTCAATAATCGCTTTTTTAATATTTTCTATTTTGCCATGCTTAAGAATGTTTAATGCGGATTTCGGTCCAACACCATTGATGGAAATTAATTTTTTAAAAAATTCCAATTCTTCAATTTTTTCAAATCCATAAAGTTCTTGAATATCTTCTTTGCAATGAAAATGAGTATAAATTTCTATTTCTTTATTTAATTCAATTCTTTTAAAAAAATTTGTTAGTACAAAAATTTGATAACCAATATTATTATTTTTAATAACTATAAATTTACAATCAACATCTTTATAAATAATTTTTCCTTTAAAATAAAAAAACATAATATTTATTTATAAGCTAAAAAGTTAATTTAATGCACGGCGCAACTAATGCATAAATCATACGCGCGAATCATCATTTCAATTTTTTTCTTACGCTCTTTAGGAGCTAAATTTTTTAAATCAGGAATATATTTTTCTAAATCTTTTTCTAAATTAAATAAAAATTGCGCTGTTGGAGTAATAATATTTGCTTTTATTATTCGACCAACTTTGTCTATTTTATAAGAATGCAATAATATTCCGCGTGGCGCTTCAACGATTGCCATTCCTTCTCCCTGTTTAATTTGATAATTTATTCTACAATTTTTTAAATCTTTTTTTAAAATTTTTTCTAATATTTTTTTAGACTCTTCAATAAAATGAATTGTTTCAATCATTTGAGCTGGAATATTATAAAAAATATTATCATTTGGTAAGGTAAATTTTATTTTTTTTAAACCATTCTGCGCCTCTTTGTTTAATTGATTAAAAGAAAGATTTAGTCTTGCTAATGCGCCAACCATAAAAGAATTTTCGTTACGTTTTACCAAATTTACAACATCGTCTATTCGTTGAAATTCTTTAAATTCTAAAATATATTTTTTTACAGAAATATTTAACCCTTTATTTGATGCAATGTTTCCATTATAAATTGGATATTCTTTTTTATTTTTTAAAGCAACAAATTCCGTTTTTCTTTCAAATTTAGGAAATTTAATTTTATTAAATAAATCCAAAATTTCTAAAGAAATTTCCAAAATTTTTGATTGTTCCGCTAAAAGTTCCTTTAACATTTTTTTGTCTGGATTTTTTGTAAAACCGCCAATTACACTAGAAATTGGATGAGTCGTTCGACCACCAATTATTTCAACAAGTTTATTTGCAAAATCACGAATCTCAATAGCACCTTTAAATTGTTTTGGATATTTTTTAAATAAATCCAAACTATTTTCACAATTAAAATAATCGGAAATAGCTAGAAAAAAAATATGAAAAATATGACTTTGAATCATTTGTCCATATTGCATTAGTTTTCTTAAATCTATAATTTGTTCCGGAATTTTTAAACTTAATGCATCCTCAATTGCTTTAATGCTAACAAGATTATGAACTACTGGACAAACTCCACAAATCCTTGAAGTAATTATTGGAGCTTCTTCAATCTTTCTTCCAATTAAAATACCTTCAATTAATCGAGCGCCTTCTTTAACATCCATTTTTGCTGAACTTATTTTTCCGTTAACAATTTTTGCTTCAAATCCTGTGTGCCCTTCTGATTTACAAACATAATTAATTTTTATTGTTTTTTTACTCATAATTAAATTTGGGTAATTTTTTTGAAATTCTTTTTCGCCAAAGGCGAATCCGCCGTAGGCGGAAAACTATAATTTACAAATAAGACTTTAGAATAAAGGGATTTCTCCATTACACAGGCTGTCTAAAAAGTT
>JBBTVT010000088.1:457-1775 GCA_038078655.1 Patescibacteria group bacterium | reverse complement strand
CTAATGGACTTTCAAATTCAATAGTTTCTTTTTCTTTTTTGTTTTCTAAAATTTCCTTATTTTCCGTAAAAACATTAAATTTAATTTTTATTTTTTCTTTTATTTCCTGCCACCTTTCTTGAGTCATAAAATTAATTTATAAATTTTCTATAATTAAATTAAATTAAATTAAATTACACATTTTATACTCCCTTACTTTCCATTTTCTAATTTAACAATCTGTTTTTGTAATCCTTCTAATTCTACTCTCTTGGCTGAATTTTCTTGATTTGTTTTTATAAAAAGCAGAAATAAACTAATTGTCCAACACGGCAAAGCTCCAATAATCGGAATTGCTTCAGCTACACTTATTAATACAGTTGTCAATCTAATTCTTTTTATTTGTTGAATATTACCCCTGGCAAGTCCAAAAAATAAAACAATGCCCAATATTAAATCTAATATCCAATCTAACCAAGAAAATAATTGTACAGAAAACATATCAAATAAATCCTTAACTCCACAAAGAATTAAAGCAATCATAAACAACACAATACTAAACTCGCCAATTTCTTTTTTTAACATTACAGCCTTATTTTTTAATTTATTTAAAATATTTTCTTTATCTGCGTCATCCATTTTGCGTTGAGTCGTTTGTCTAGCTTCTTGTAAAGAAGACTCGTAGGCTTCTTCATTCTCATCGTCTATATTTTGATCATCTACTTCTTGTGGCATAAATTACTTTTCAATATTTAAGATTAAAGTTTTGAATTTATTTTATTATTAAAACAAATGGATTTCTTTGTTTCGCTCGCTGCATTTAAAATAACACGCGGATAATAATTTTTACCAACAAGGTTTGCATCTTTCATTAAAGAATATACGAATTTCCTCCTTTTGTCAAAATTTTGCGCTGGTTCATGTTATAGTTGATACTGACAATATTTGGAGATCGTATCTCCAAATATTTACCCACCTAGAGCCTCTGACAGAAAAGAATTTTAAATTAAAGGATTTTTGCTTTTTTTGTATTTTTTTATTATTTCTGGAGAAACTTTGATAATATCTTTTACTTTAAATTTATTTTTTTTAAAAATTTTTATAGAAGGAACGAGCTTTAATTCTCCATTTTGAACAAAATAAACCGCTGGTTTGTCTTTTGTTTTAATCAAAGTCCCATCTTTATAATAAAATAAATATTTACTTAAAGGAATACTTTTTATGGTTTTTTTATCTACATTAATAATATCTTTTGCCTTAAATTTATTTTCTTTAAAAATTTTCATAGAAGGAACGAGCTTTAATTCTCCATTTTGAACAAAATAAACCGCTGGTTTGT
>JBBTVT010000088.1:0-357 GCA_038078655.1 Patescibacteria group bacterium | reverse complement strand
CTTTTGTTTTAATCAATTTATTATTAAATTTTTTAATTAATTTCTTCACCTCATTTGTTAAAACTTTTGTTTCTTTTTCAAATTGCTTAACATCTTTTCCCATTTTAAACCCTCCCCCTAAAATAGATTCTGCTTTTTTAGATTCTTCTTTTTTAAGTTCTGTTGTTTTAAATTTTATTGGTGAGACAGTACTACTACCTTTGTCATTTTTAACAACAATTACAGGAGTAGTTGGAGTAGTTGGAGTCGTTGGAGTAGTTGGAGTAGTTGGAGTCGTTGGAGTAGTTGGAGTCGCTGGAGTCGTTGGAGCACAAGATTGAGTTAATGTTTCAGATGTTCCGCCATTACAATTATTTG
>JBBTVT010000087.1:0-2164 GCA_038078655.1 Patescibacteria group bacterium | reverse complement strand
AATATGATCGAGCGAGTAATCGCTCAATACTCTGAAATTCCATTGGACGCATTACCTCATTGTTTTGTTCACGGAGATTTTACAAAAGCTAATGTTTTAAAAGGAGATGATGGGAAAATTTATATTTTGGATTTTTCAGTTTCCAACTGGTATCCAAGAATCCAGGAAATTTCTGTGATTGTTGCAAATTTGCTTTATGATAAAGATAATCCCTCAACACTTCACGAAAGAATCGGCTTAGTATTAAATGAGTATGGTAGGTTAAAACCGTTTACAGAGGAAGAAAGAAAATATATTTATCCGTATGCGCTTGCGGGTATCGCAATGGAATTTTTGGGTGCTCATCAGGAAAAATATATCAATGGCTACGACACTGAAGAAACGGATTTTTGGATGAATTTGGGACGAAACGGATTGAAAAAAGAATTTGCCACCAAAGAAAAAATTGCGGATTTAAAATAGAAATTTGTAGCATAAAATGATAGATTTAAGCGAGGAAGAAAGTAAGGTCTTGCAATCCCTTGTAAAAAACTTTTAAAAGATTTGAAATTATTACCTTTATGAAACAAAGTAAACTTAATCTTAAACAAAACCCAACACTTCGCGATTTTCAAGAATATGTCGCGCAGGCTGTAAAAGAGCGTGGTTTTGACAAAGAGACCGTGCCAGAAATGTTTATGTTGTTTCTTGAAGAATGCGGAGAAATGGCAAAAGCTGCGCGAAAGATGCAGAAAATGAAAATGGATAAAAATTCCGAACAATTTCATTTTGATCACGAAGCTGTCGATGTTTTTATTTATCTTTTGGATATTTGCAATCATTTTGGTGTGGATCTTGAAAAAGCTTTTCGAGAAAAAGAAGAAATTAATAAGAAAAGGTTTTGGGAATAGAATTTTTATAATTGAATGCCGCTAAAAAAAACTTAAAATCGTCGCCTCGTTTTGCGAGGCGTAAACCGCCAAAGAACATTAAAAAATATAGGCAGAAGCAAGGTATTTCATAGGATAAATTTTTAAACTTGCTGATATTGTTTACAATGTAATTATCAAAATTAAATCAGGCGCAACGCCGAATCTAATAATTAAACCATAGCAAAATTGATAGCGGATTAGATGTTTCAATTGATGATTTGATAAAATAGATACAATAACCCAAGTAATGAATAGGTACTTAGAACAAGGTGTGACACAAATATTTATTAAAGATAAAGAATTTCCAGCGGGATCAGCAACTGGTGGGTACCTTGAGCTTTCAAGATTTAATTTTCTAATCTAGATAGAAATCCTAATGCAACTGCCTGGCACGAACTTGCTCATTTTTATTATAATCAATTAAGGGGCGATTTTGATCATTATTTAAAATGTAATTATTGGAAACCCTACGGAGAGAATTTGAGAATTTATTTGAGAAAGCTCTTAAAGTGTCATTTGTTGAAGGGGCTGATAAAATAAATAAACAATGGAAAGATATTAAGCCAAATTCTATAATGGAATTATTTAATTCGGCAAAATATCGTGAAGGTGAAAACCCAAGCCATGGACATCCTCAAAATCATGCTGGAGAATTATTTGCTTATAGTTCAGAGATATTATTATTTTATCCCGATAAATTTAATCGTAGATTGTCGTGGCTCAAAGACGATGAAGAAAGAAATTTAGCTTTGCAGATAGCAGGTCAGATTGTTGAAAGTTACACTCAAGATGAAATTTTACCAGAGGAGTTAAAATCATTAGATCGATTTAGAATGAAAAAATAATTGCCACAAAAAAACCGTTTGAATTATTTACATTAAATATAGACTATTATGTTAAGAATACATTTTAATAGCAATTTAGAAGTTGCTCGCAAAAGACAGGCTGTCAAACATGGTTTGCCAGAAGATGCTACATGGGAGCAGATTAACAAAATAGATTTAGAAGTTGCTCGCAAAAGACAGGCTGCTGAATTTGACTTAGAAAAAGATGCTACATGGGAGCAGATTAAAAATATAAAATTTAAAAAATAAACTATCAAAAATATAAAAAAGAAATTTTTGTTTTCATCGCAAAACAGTATGTTTTTTGGTAAAATATAAGTGTTATTTATATATCTCATTTTTGCAACAATTTTTAATTTTTATGTAGCAAAAAGATCAATTGCTACCAGCTAAAACAAAAAAAATATG
>JBBTVT010000086.1:0-3198 GCA_038078655.1 Patescibacteria group bacterium | reverse complement strand
GGAATATCAATTGGTGCTAAAATGAAGAATAAAACAAATATTTTAGCTAAAAAAAGGGCTTTATCGGATGCTCCATAAATTCCGAACGGTATTGGGTCCGACCTCCGAAATACTCCAAAATATTATTCTAACTATCGGAATTTTTTTATAGAAAATCACAAAATGTATTCTACCATCTACTAACCAGTGCGGTACATACACTTGCATTATTATATATTTTTTATAATATTAATTAATAATTTTTTTAGGGCGCGTAGCTCAGCTGGTTAGAGCGTTTCTCTGATAAGGAAAAGGTCCATGGTTCGAATCCATGCACGCCCACCATTTTATTCTATGCAAGAAACAAGGGTTAATCTTAAACATTTGCTAGAAGACATTCGGGACAGTTATGCTCTTGTTGTTGAGGAAGCCATTTTAACCGAATTAATAGCTAATAGTCTTGATTCAAAAGCTTCTCAAATTAAATTCTATACAGAGCCAGAAAAAAATCAATTTACTATTTGCGATAATGGCGACGGAATGAAACGCCCAGCTTTAAAAAATTATCATAACATTGCGGCTAGCGCTAAAATCCGCGGCAGAGGAATTGGTTTTGCTGGTATTGGCGCTAAATTATCTCTTTTAATTGCTAAATCGGTAATCACAGAAACAAAAGGCGGTTATGGATCTCATTGTTCTACAACTTGGCATTTGATGAATGAAAATAGAGCTCCATGGAAATTTATTCCATCTCAAGAAAAAATAAAAACTTCAAGAGGAACGGCAATTACCATTGAATTTTTTGATTCTAAATCCCCTCTTTTAAATCAAGAATTTATTATTAAAAATATTAAAAAACATTTTTATCCTCTTTTGCATCCAATTTTTTTTAGTTCCATTTTAAAATATGTTTATAAAAAAGAAATAGAATTTTTTGTAAACGACAAAAAAATCGAAGTAGAAAATCCTTATTTAGAAAAAGATTCAAAAACTTTTAAAATTGTTCTCGGCAAGGGAGAAAAAAAATTAGCTGGTTTTGGCTATTTAATTAAATTAAATGAAAACTCTTCTTCAAAAAATTTTGGAATTAGCATCTCCACTTATGGCAAAATAATTAAACAGGGTTGGGATTGGTTAGGAATTTTTCCAAAATTAGCCTTTCAAATTTATGGCTTAATAGAAATTCCTATTCTCTCTGAAATTTTAACAACAAATAAAAATGATTTTTTAAAAGACGCTTCGAGTTTAAAAAAATATTACTGTTATCGGAAAGCAATTCAGGAAGCAATTTTGCCAGTTCTCTCTGAATTTGGGGAAGAAATAGTTTCTTTTGAAAAAAATTTAAAAAAATTAAAACCATTAGAAAAAGAAATTGAAAGAATGTTAGTAAATGTGTTAGAAAATTTTCCAGAATTAACATCCCTTGTTGGGATTAAAAAAAGCAAAAAAGGAAGTTCTTTAAAATTAGAAAGTCCTATAGTAAATTTTATTGAAAAAGAAAAAGAGACAAAAACAGAAACAGAAAAAAAAGAATCAAAAAATATTGATTCTTCTGAAAAAAATAAAAATTATACTTCTAAAGACAAAAAGAATAAAGAAAAATCACCAACATTAGCAATCGGTTTTGAAGAAAATACATCAAAAACTAGTTTAGCTAGAATGATTGAAAATACAATCTGGATTAATACAAATCATCCTGCTTATCAAAAAGCCAAACAAGAAAATTTGGAACCATATCATATTTTTCTTTCAATCGCGTGGACTCTATCTTATTTTATTGAAGAAAATCATTCGCCACAGGAATTTATTAGTCAATTTCTTATCTCGTGGAGCGATCAAAAAAAGATTTTTTCAAACCTATAATTTTATGAAAAACCTACTAAAAATAGTTTCTATTTCTTCAGAAGTAGATCCTTTTTCTAAAACAGGCGGAATGGCTGATGTAACTCGTTCCCTTTCAAAAGCATTATTCCGCTTGGGACATAAAGTGATTATTATTACGCCATTTTACGAAAATATCATTGACGAAAAAAAATTTAAACTCAAATGTTTTCAAAAAGATTTTTTATTAAAAATAGATGAAAAAAATATTTTAAAAGTAGATTTCTGGAAAGGAGAATTATTAAATGGATTACCTGTATATTTTATTGGAAATAAAAAATATTTTTACTACAAACATCAAAACAAAAAATCAGTTCAAAAACTTTATGTTTCAAAGTGCGAAAATGCTCGTTTTGCACTTTTTGATTTAGCAGCTCTGCAACTATTAAAATTAACAAATTTCAAACCAGATATTATTCAATGCCATGATTGGCATACCGGATTAATTCCATATTTTCTAAGAAAAAAATTAAGGTTTAAAAATGATCCTTTTTTTAAAAAAACTTCAACGGTTTTTACTATCCATAATTTATGTTTTCAAATGGGAAAAAACTGGTGGGAAATTCCTTTAAAAGAAAAAGATGATGGTAAAAATAATTTACCATTTTTTAATGACGCTAAATTAGAAAATATTAATTTTGCCAAAAGAGGGATTTTACATTCTACAATTATTAATACTGTGAGTGAACGCTATGCGCAAGAAATTCTTACGCCACAATTTGGGCAAGGAATACAAAAAATTTTAAATTCAAGAAAAAAAGATTTATATGGTATTGTCAATGGAATTGATTCTACACTCTTTAATCCAGCCATTGATAAAAATATTTATTTTCAATACGATTGGAAAACATTTAAAGAAAAAAAGAAACAAAATAAATTAGCTTTACAAAAAGAAGCTGGATTAGAACAAAATTCTCAAATTCCTTTAATCGGAATGGCAAGTCGATTAACAGAACAAAAGGGATTTAACTTAATTATAGAAAACATGATTCACTTGCTTCATTTACACATTCAGTTTATAATACTTGGAGAAGGAGATAAAAACTACTGTAGTTTTTTTAAAAAAATTACAAAAAAATATCAACATAAAATTGCTTTTTTCCAAATCTTTTCTGAAAAAATGGAAAGTAAAATTCATGCAGGTTCAGATATGTTATTATTGCCATCAAAATTTGAACCTTGCGGAACAGCTCAATTAAAAAGTTTGCGGTATGGATCTATTCCAATTGTTCACGAAACAGGAGGACTTTCAGATACTATTACAGATTTTAATCCACGAACCAAACAAGGAAATGGTTTTGTTTTTAAAAGACATTGGAAAGAAGATTTATTAATTGC
>JBBTVT010000085.1:0-1274 GCA_038078655.1 Patescibacteria group bacterium | reverse complement strand
TTTCTAAAATTGGTAAAAATTCTTTAGATTTTTCTTGTTCATTTAAAGCAATGGCGATTTCTTGTTTAACTCTCCAATCTTCTTCTTCTTCAATTAATTTTTTTAAAATTGGTAAAAATTCTTTTAAATCTTTTTGTTCATTTAAAGCAATGATGATTTTTTCTCTAACATTTCGATCTTCCTTTTTAATTAATTTTTCTAAAATTGGTAAAATTTCTTTTGGCTTTTTTGTTTCTAAAATAGTTTTTATATAACTTGGAATTGCTTCTAATCTAACATCATAATCTTCATCTTTAATTAATTTTTCTAAAATTGATAAAAATTCTTTTAAATCTTCTTGTTCATTTAAAGCAATGGTGATTTTTTCTCTAACATTTCGATCTTCCTTTTTAATTAATTTTTCTAAAATTGGTAAAATTTCTTTTGGCTTTTTTGTTTCTAAAATAGTTTTTATATAAACTGGAATTGCTACTGATTTAACATTGTAATCTTCATCTTTAATTAATTTTTCTAAAATTGGTAAAAATTTTTTAAAATCTTTTTGTTCATTTAAAGCAATGGTGATTTTTTCTCTAACTCTCCAATCTTCCTTTTTAATCAATTCTTTTAAAATTAGTGAAATTTCTTTTGGATTTTTTGTTTCAAAAATAATTTTTATATAACTTGGAATTGCTGCTAATCTAACATTGCGATCTTCATTTTTAATCAATTCTTTTAAAATTAGTGAAATTTCTTTTGGATTTTTTATTTCTAAAATAGTTTTTATATAAACTGGAATTGCTGCTAATCTAATATCATCATATTTATTTTCAATCAATTCTTTTAAAATTGGTAAAAATTCTTTTAAATCTTTTTGTTCATTTAAAGCAATGGCGATTTCTTGTTTAACTCTCCAATCTTTATATTCAATCAATTTTTCTAAAATTAATAGAATTTCTTTTGGATTTTTTGTTTCAAAAATAATTTTTATATAACTTGGAATTGCTGCTATTCTAACATCATCATATTTATTTTCAATCAATTCTTCTAATCTTAGCAAGACTTCTTCTGGATTTTTTGTTTCAAAAATAGTTTTTATATAACTTGGAATTGCTGCTATTCTAACATCACCATATTTATTTTCAATCAATTCTTTTAAAATTGATAAAAATTCTTTTAAATCTTCTTGTTCATTTAAAGCAATGGCGATTTCTTGTTTAACTCTCCAATCTTCTTCTTCAATCATGTCGTAGCCACATGATAATGTCATAGTACAGCCAAATAGAAATGTCATA
>JBBTVT010000084.1:11989-19936 GCA_038078655.1 Patescibacteria group bacterium | reverse complement strand
TTATTAAAAATATATTTGCGTATTTTATTCAATGATTGTTGTTGTAGGGGCGCGGCTTGCCCGCGCCCAGGGCGACCGCAACGGTCGGTCGCCCCCTATTATGTTTAAATAATATTCGGAAGTCGGACTTCCGAATATTAAGCCATATCGTCGGAAGTCGGACTTCCGATAGTTAAAAGTTAGATTGTTAAAGCATAACATTTTATATGACTCAACTGTGACATTATTATATTGCCACGACAATCTTGTACACTTTATAGACCAATCATATAATAATTGCTATAATATCTGTAAAAGTGGATAAATTCCTTCATAAAAAATGAGATTATACAATTCAGCAAAAAACTTAAAAAAAGTGCACTTGAAAAAATTGTCACAGAATAATGTGATAAAATTTTAAGCGTACATCAAAGTTATATCAGCAGTTTAGAACGCAAAGCGCGAAACTCGTCTCTTTTAACGGTTCAGAAAATCGCCAAAGCACTATGTATAACTGCTGATAAATTGATTAGTAAATAAACACTATGGGTGTACTTAAATTTATCTATAAAAACCTCAATCAATTTAAAACAAGATTTGTTCTTGTTTTTTTTGCTGGGATTTTTGATGGTTTGACAACATTCTTTATTCCCGTAGTGCTTGCTGAATTTACTAAAAGTTCTTTTACCTCAAATGATTTTCAAAACCTTATCAGTCTAGTTATTGTTTTTTATTTAGCTTCATTATTTCTTCAATGGATTATTAGGAGATGGGGAGAAGCTATAGGTCCACAATTTGGAAATTACATACGACTGAAGTATTTTAAGGCATTAGAGAAACTTCCAATAAAAGATTTAATTAATCATCATTCAGGCTACATCCTCTCACTCATAAACAAAGTTTCTGACGGTTTAACGCCTATAATGTTTGATATTTTTGGGACTTTTGCAAAAAGTATTTCAAATATGACTTTGTTTTTTTACTTTATAGCTAGAGAATCAATTTTTATCGCCATTATTAACCTAATTGTTTTGACTATCTTTCTAATAATAAGCACAATCCTTTCGAGAAAAATGGTACCTATTGCAAATGAACTGAATAAAAAAAGAGCTTCGCTGTTGGAATCATATGCTGACTTTATATCTAACATTCTTACAATAAAAAGACTAGGTATTTATTCTTTTGTTGAAAATAAACTATTTCATAAAACTGATGAAAATTATGATCAAATTCAAAAACTCCAAAACTTTCATGCTGATAGGTGGTTTTTCTTGCATGTCTTATTCGGCTTTGCTTTTTTGTCTACCATCGGATTTTTACTCTTTCAAGTTTCTAAAGGCACCATTTCAGCTTCGGTATTAATTCTTTTTATCGCAGCTTACACCATGGTCAAGGGCAATATTGAACGCCTATCAGAAAATTTCAAATCATTAATGGAAATGAAAGCATACATCAATAGTTTAGATAAAATTATTTCTCCAAGCGAGTTAATAAACGAAAACAAAGAAATTCAGAAATGGGAAGAAATAAAGTTTAGCGAGGTGTTTTTTCAATATCCCGAAACCCAAAAAAAAATAAGTATTCCTAATTTTGTTATCAAAAGCGGAGAAAAAATTTGTGTCATTGGAAAATCAGGAGAAGGTAAAACAACATTCTTAAATTTATTTACAAACTTTCTAAAGCCAGATAAAGGTGGGCGTCTAATTGATGGACAGTTGTATGAAAAAATTAGTGGAAAATTTTTTCAAAAACGCGTCACTGTAATCTCACAAGAAACAGAGCTTTTTAATATTTCCTTAAGAGAAAATATTACGCTTGGTCAAAAAATTGAAGAAAAAATAATATTTGAGATTTTTGATAAACTCGACCTTTTGACTTGGGTACAAAACTTGGAAGACGGATTGGAAACAATCGTTGGCGAAAAAGGAATTAAACTTTCTGCCGGGCAAAAACAGAGGATAAATTTAATCAGAGGCGTTTTACTCAACCGTGAAATAGTATTATTAGATGAGCCAACTTCTCATTTGGATTCTATAACTGAGAAAAAAGTCATCGATTTTTTAACCGATTATCTTTCGGGCAAAACAGCTATTATTGTTTCTCATCGCGAGGCATTGAGAGAAATTTGCGATAGGTGTTATATTATTAAGGATCATTTTTTAACTGAAATTAAATCATATCGTCGGAAGTCGGACTTCCGACAGTGAGTTTTGTATTTAAAAATAAAAATCGGAAGTCGGACTTCCGATAGTTAGAATAGTAAAAATAAAATTATTGTTGTAGGGGCGCGGCTTGCCCGCGCCCAGGGCGACCGCAACGGTCGCCCCCTACAAAATTCTTGTAAATTATATTTGGAGATACGATTTCCAAACAATCTTCAAATATTAAATTAAACCAATTATTAGAGATCGTAACTTCTATAGTTGTGTAAAAATTAAAAAGAAATTGCTCAAAATATCCAACGCCATTATAATCTGCAATTTTCCATGTCTTATATTAGAAGATTATTCCGATTCTTTTTTGTCTATTTTTAATCCAATTTTTAAGACCCAAAAATCACAAAATGTATTGACACCTTACCAATTTTTATAAATTTGCCTTATAATTTGAGTTGTGGTATATTTTGTAAAATTTATTTTTATTTTATTTATTTTTATGAACAAAAAAACAATTGGGGCTTTTCAACCTAAACGAATAGGAAGTGTCAATGAGTTTGGCAAGGGATTAAATAAAATGATTTTATGTCCAAAATGTAAAGCGGTTTTTTATAATAAATGTTGGCATAAAGATTTAAAATTTCTTCGAGAAAATAGAGAAAATATTAAAACAGCGGAAAAAATTTTATGTCCGGCTTGTAAATGGACAAAGCTAAATTTAGCTGAAGGCGTAATTGTCTTAAATTTAGAAAATAATTTTAAAGAAAAAGAAATTTTAAATTTAGTAAAAAATGTGGAAACACGAGCTCAATTGCGCGATCCAGAAGATAGAATTATAAAAATAGAAAAAGAAAAAAATAAAATAATTATTTTAACAACTGAAAATCAATTAGCATTGAGCATTGCCAAGCAAATTAAACGTGCATTTAAGGGTGAATTAAATATAAAATGGTCTCACAATGAAGATGTAGTTAGAATAGAATGGAATGAAAAGAATTAAAAAATTAAATTTATGCAAAAGTCTTTGATTAAATTTTTTTCTCCCAATTCAATTGTTATTATTGGTGCTTCTCATGAAGCCGGTAAAGTAGGTTATGAAATTGTTAGTAATTTAATAAATGGGAAATTTAAAAAAGAAATTTTTTTAGTTAACCCAAAAGGGGGGAAGATCTTAAGAAAAAAAGTTTTTAAAAATATTTTTGAAATTAAAAAAAAGATTGATTTGGCAATTATTATTATTCCAGCAAAAATTTGTCCAATAGCATTAGAAGAAATTGGTCAAAAAGGAATAAAAAATGCAATTATTATTTCAGCCGGTTTTAGAGAGCAGGGGATTGAAGGGGAAAAAATAGAACAAGAACTTAAAAAAATTGCTAAAAAATATCAAATTTCTTTTTTGGGACCTAACTGTTTGGGTTTAATTAATCCCAGTCAAAATTTAAACGCTTCTTTTGGAATAAATTTTTTACCTCCAAAAGGAGATGTTTTTTTTGTTTCTCAATCCGGAGCAATTCTGTGTGGATTTTTAGATTTGGCTAGTCAAAATAATTTATGTTTTAATAAAATTATTAGTTTAGGCAACAAGACGAACCTTTCAGAAAATGATTTTTTGGAATTTGCATTGAATGATCCCCAAACAAAAATAATTTTGTTATATTTAGAAAGTTTTATTGATGGGAAAAAGACAATAAAAATTTTGAAAAAATATCCGCAAAAGCCGGTAATTCTTTTAAAGGCAGGATTAAGCGAAAAAGGGAAAAAAGCCGCTTCTTTGCATACAGGTAGTTTAGCTGGTTCCAATGAGGCATTTGAGGCATTTATCAAAAAAACAAATATTATAAAAGCGGATTCTTTGCGTGATCTATTTAATTTAACAAAGGGATTTAGTTTTCAAGCTTTATCATCACAAAATAATAAAATCGCAATTTTAACTAATGCCGGAGGTTTGGGCGTATTAGGCACTGACGCGGTAGAAAAAAATCATTTAGAATTATCAGAATTAAGCAAAGAAACAAAAGATTTTTTGAGGAAAAATTTACCATTGGCTTGCAGTATAGAAAATCCGATAGATATTATTGGTGACGCAAAGGCTGATCGATATAAAATTGCATTGGAAGCCATTTTAAAAGATAAAAATGTTTCAATAGTTCTGGTTTTTTTGACTCCTCAAAAAATGACTGAGCCAGAAAAAACAGCTGAAATAATTGTTTATTTTTTTAAAAAATATAAAAAACCTATTTTTACTTGTTTTTTTGGACAAAAAAATGTAGAGTGTGCAATTAAAATTTTAGAAAAAAATAAAATTCCTAATTTTGATTCTCCTGAAAAAGCCGTGGAAGTAATTCGGAAAATGCAAGAAAATAAAAAAATTTTTGATAAAAAAAATGTTAAAAATTTTTTAAATCTTTCTGATATTAATCAAATTGAAGCAATTTTAAATTCAAGTATTCAACAAAATTTAGAAATAGAAAAAGTAATTGAAATTTTAAAAATTTGCAAAATATCAATCCCAACATTTAAAATTGCTTCTTCAATAAAAGAAATAGAAAATAAAATACAAAATTTTTCTTATCCATTAGTAATGAAAACCGCTTGTTCAGATATTTTGCACAAAAAAGATATTGGAGGTGTATTTTTAAATTTAAAAAATGAACAAGAAGTAAAAAAGGCTTATCAAAAAATTGTTAACAAAATGGGAAAAAGTGCTTCTAATAAAGTAATTATTCAGGAAATGATTAAAGATGGGGAAGAAATTATTATTGGAATGAAAAGAGATGAACAATTTGGACCAATAATTATGTTTGGTTTGGGGGGGATTTTTGTTGAAATTTTAAAAGATGTTGCGTTTGGTATTGCACCATTAAATCAAAATGAAGCAAAAGAAATGATTTTTTCTACAAATAGTTATAAAATTCTTAAGGGAGCTCGTGGAGAAAAAGAAAAAGACATTGATTCAATTATTGAAATTTTACTAAAAATTTCCGAATTAAGTATCACCTTTCCTCAAATTAAAGAAATAGATTTAAATCCAGCCAAGATCTTTGAAAAAGGTTATTCCGTTCTTGATTTTAAATTTATATTGAATTAAAAAAAGGGATTGTTTCCTTTATAATATATGAGTTTCGAGACATTTAAAAAAAGGGATTGTCCCCTTTATAACGATTTTGTTAAAAATCATTCAAATGGTAGCGCTCTTCAAAGTTGGGAATGGGGAGAATTAAAAGAAGTGTTTGGTTGGCAAGTTGAAAGATTTGGATTTATTGAAAATAATAAATTAATTGGTTCAGTCCAATGTTTATTTAAAAAATTGCCATTTGGGTTTAAGATTTTATATATTTCTCGTGGACCTGTTATTAATTTTAAAAACAAAAATGATCGGGAAAATTTTTTAATAGAAATAAAAAAAGTAGCGAAAGAAAAAAAAGCGGATTTAATACGAATAGAGCCGGAAATAATAAAAAATGCAAAATGCAAAAATCAAAATGATAAAACAGATGAGATAAATGAAGAAAATGATATAATGCAATTTTTTAGACAAAATGGTTTCAAAAAATCTAAAATTTCTTATCAACCGTTAAATACAATGATTGTTGATTTAAAAAAATCCGAACAAGAAATTTGGCAAAAAGAATTAAATCAAAAGGCTCGATACAATACTCGTCTATCTGAGCGCAAGGGAGTAAAAATAATAGAAGATATCAATGAAAAAAATATAGAGGAATTTTATAAACTTTGGCAAAAAACAAAAGTAAGACAAGACTTATCTATTCGTTCTGAGAAATATTATAAAAAATTATTTTCAATTTTTCCAAAAGAAAATATTCATTTATTTTTGGCTCAATATCAAGAAAAATTTATTGCTGGATTGATTTTAATAACTTTTGGCAAAAAGGCGATTTATTTATATGCTGCTTCGGATTATGATTTTCATTCATTAATGCCCACCTATCTTATTGTATGGAAAGCTATTCTAAAGGCCAAAGAAAAGGGTTGTGAAATCTTTGATTTTTGGGGTGCAGCACCAGAAAAAGCAAAAAAAAATCATCCATGGCAAGGCATTACTTTATTTAAACAAAAATTTTGTCAATCTAGACGAATTAATTATATTGGCGCATGGGATATGCCAATAAGTTGGAAGTACTGGATATTTATTTGGTTGGAAAAAATTAATAAAATTTTGCATTAACTTAATTTTGTTTTTATGTATGACAAATATCATAAAAAATATTTTGATTATTATTGTCCTTGGTTTTTTAATTTATGGTTTTTCATTATCCAATAATTTTGTTTGGGATGACGAAGAACAAATAATTAATAATCAAGCAATTCATAGTATTGCCAATTTTCCAAAATTTTTTCAAGGTAGCACATTTAATTCTGGCGGTTCTAATAGTTTAACTGGTCTCTATTATAAACCTTTAATGACTTCTGGTTTTTCAATAATTTATTCTTTATTTGGACCAAATCCATTTTTCTTTCATCTCTTATCTTTAATTTTTCATATTGGGAATAGCATTTTAATTTTTTTAATTTTTTTACGATTTTTCCCAAATCCAATAGCTCTTTTTTGTTCATTAATATTTTTAATTCATCCAATAAATACAGAGGCTGTTGTTTATATTTCTAGCCTTCAAGAAGTAATGTTTTTATTTTTTGGATTAATAAGTTTTTATTTGTTTCTTAAAAAAAAGATGCCTATTTTTGTTGGTATCTTTTTTTTATTATCATTACTTTCTAAAGAAACAGCTATTGGATTCTTTTTTTTGATTCCATCATATTTAATTTTAGAAAAAATAATCAATAAAAAATGGGAATTTTATAATAATAAAATATTGTTATACTATTTTTCTTTTTTAACAATTTACTTTTTTTTACGAATCAAAATAGCAGGAATTTTATTCCAAAATCATAATTTAACACCTATTTCAAAAATGGAATTTTACGAAAGATTAATTTCTATTCCAAAAATAATATTTTTTTATCTTCAAAATTTTTTTTATCCAATTAACTTAGGCATTAGTCAGCATTGGGTAGTAACAACATTTGATTTTCAAAATTTCTGGAAACCATTATTAATAGTAATTGGATTTTTTTTATTACTAATAGCCGGGTTTATTTACTTATTAAAGAAAAAAAATAAAAAAATAATGGTTTATATTTTTTTCTTTTTATGGTTTCTAATTGGAATAGGAATGCATTTGCAAATAATTTCTTTGGATATGACAGTTGCTGATCGTTGGTTTTATTTCCCAATTATTGGATTATTGGGAATGATTGGAGTAATATTATTAGAAATAAAAAATAAAAAAACAATTTTAATTATTGGAATCATTATTGTTTTTTTATTTTCAACTAGAAGTTTTATTAGAACTTTAGATTGGAAAAATGGTTTAACCCTTTATTCAAAAGATATAATAACGGTAGTCGGAAGTTTTGATTTAGAAAATAATTTAGGAGTAGAGCTTTACAGAAATGGGGATTATAAAAATGCAAAAATTCATTTTGAAAAATCAACAAAAATTGCGCCCTTTTGGTGGACCAATTGGAATAATTTAGGAGTGAGTTTTGAAAATGAAAAAAATTTTTCTAAAGCGGTTGATTGTTATCAAAAAGCAATTGATAATGGGCAATACTTTTTAGCTTATGAAAACATGGCAAAAACATTAGTTTTTTATGGGAAAGATCGGGAAAAAACTGAAAAATTTTTGCAAACAGCTTTAAAATTGTTCCCAATAAATAATACTTTAATACAATTAAATACATTGCATCAACAGTCTAATTAAATCAATCTGTAAATTTTTATTGACTTTTT
>JBBTVT010000084.1:7423-11889 GCA_038078655.1 Patescibacteria group bacterium | reverse complement strand
TATCATTAACATTTTAAAGTATATAAATAAAGTATATAAAATTTAATTTTATTTTTAATTTTTGCATTGTTGTTTTGCGTTTTGCATTTTAACTTTTGCATTTTAATTTTATGGCGCATAAAAAAGCAGGTGGTTCAACGGCGTTGGGTCGCGATTCTCAGGGACAAAGATTGGGAGTTAAACTTTATGGCGGACAAATTGCTAAAATAGGCAACATTATTGTTCGTCAAAGAGGAACAAAGGTTCATCCGGGAATTAATGTAAAAAGAGGGAAAGATGATACTTTGTTTGCTATTGGTAATGGAAAAGTGGTTTTTTCTACTCGAAAATTAAAGAAATTTAATGGAAAATTGAAAGAGACGAAAATTGTTAGTGTAATTTCTTAATTTTTTAAAAATGAAATATATAAAAAACACGCGTTATCGCGTGTTTTTTTATGCGTAAAATTAAAAAGAGTTAAGCTGTATTGGCTCGGGGACAGGGATTCGAACCCCGATTACAAGGACCAGAACCTTATGTCCTACCATTAGACGATCCCCGAATAATAAAATGTAAAAAATTATTCTATAATTTTTCCATCAAATGCATTTAAAATTTTATCTAAAAATTTATCTTGATTTTCTTCTGAAAGAATATTTTCTATTGAAAGTATTTCACTTTTGAGAATAATTTTTTGTTTCAAAATATTTTCTAAAATATTTTCAATAATTTCTTTATTTTTTCTGTCATTAATTCTTTCTTGAAAAAATCTATGTTTAAATTCAATTTGTAGCAAATTTTCTTTAAATGAAACTAATTCAGCTGTTTTTAAAAAGGTAAAAATAGAATGATTACATTTTTTAGTTTCTTCCAAAACATTATTCCATTCTTTTTTAATTTTATCTAAATTAATTTGAGGATTGTGTTTCAACGTTTTTAGTCCTGCTATTTTTGTGTTTTCACATTCTTGTATTTTATTTTTTTTTATTTCTTCATTTTTATATTTTGATATTTTTATATCGCTCGATATATTATTAATTATTGGTTGTTTTTTTATTTCTTCATTTTTTTGTTCGGATATGTTGATATTTTCTTGATTTATAATTCGCAATTCATTACTTATATTTATAATTTCTAATGTAGCTATTTCAAACGGTAATTGAATAATATTATTTTCTCCCAATTCTTTTTGTGTTTCAATTAAAATCTGGATCGCTTTTGATAATTTTTCTGTTTCAATTTTTTCCGCTAAATTTAAAATTTTTATTTCAATTTCTTTATCCATTTCTTGAGAAAATTTATTAAGCTCAGGATTTACTTTTATTAATAAAATTTTTCGCATTATTTCAATACAATCATTAATAAAATATTTTAAATCAATGCCTTGTTCTACTAATTGATTGATTAAAATTAAAGCTTCTTTTTTATTTTTCTCAAAAAAATATTTCAATAATTTTAAGATCAAATCAAAATTAGAATGAGGAATAATTAATTCGGCTTGCTCTATGCTAATTTTTTTTTCTCCCAAAACTAAAATTTGGCCTAAAAGACTCTCTGCATCACGAAGATATCCTTGGCTTTGATAGGCAATATTTTTTAAAACTTGCAAATCAACTTTTATTTTTTCCAAACAACATAATTTACTTAATCTTTCCACTGTTTCTGAAAAAGTAATTTTTTTAAAATTGAATTGTTGGCAACGAGAAATAATTGTTTTGGGAATCTTATGAATTTCCGTAGTGGCTAGAATAAAAATAACATAAGTAGGTGGTTCCTCAATAATTTTCAATAGAGCGTTAAAGGCTGATAAAGAAAGCATGTGTACCTCATCAATAATGAAAATTTTATATTTTAATAAATATGGAGCAAATCGAGAATTTTCAATAATATTTTCTCTGACATTATCTACTCCTGTTTGAGATGCGGCGTCTATTTCTAAAATATCTAAGGATTTTCCATTGTTAATTTCTTTGCAAGCGGCGCATTGATTGCAGGATTGAATCTCATTTTTTTTTCTATTTTGACAGTTTACTATTTTTGCTAGGAGGCGAGCACAGGTAGTTTTCCCTATACCTCTGGGACCGGAAAATAAATATGCATGATTAATTCGATCAGTTTTAATTTGATTTTCTAAGATGGTTTTAATATGATTTTGACCAACTAATTCATCAAATGTTTGCGGCCTATATTTTTGATAAAGAGATGAAGACATAAAAAATAGTAATTTTCAATTTAAAATCAAAATTAGTCTATATTATTTTTCAAACTTTTGCAAACTAAAAAGAACATAATTAAATCATGTTCTTTTTAGTTGTTGAAATCCTAATTATTCAACTGGTGGTATTTCTGGAGCTGGTGCTGGAGCTGGTGCTGGAGCTGGTGCTGGAGCTGGTGTTTTTTCAGCTATAGGCTTAGCTTCATATTCAGTAATAGCTTGAACTACTTTTCCATCTTTCTTTAAATCTTCTGTAAATAATACTTGCGCTCTATTAATTCTCATCGAGTCTGTTGGACCATGTAATTCATCGCCTAATTTAATTAAAGAAATAGATTGAGCTGTTTGTGGTTCAGGATTTTTTGGATCTTGAGATTTTTGCAACACTTGTTTTACTTGAAGATAATAAATTTTACTCAATACGATTTCATTGGCATTTTCTTTTACTACATGGCCAAAATAAACTTGACCATTAGTTAAAAATACTCCTTGCCATGCGCCTTTAGCGGATTTTGTTATCTCTGAATTTTTTTGATTATTTAATGTATAACCTATTATTCCAGCAATAATTAAAATTAAAATAATCAAACCGACGACTAAACCATTTCCCTTTGGAGGGCAACATTTTGTTGAAGATTTTGTTTCTGTTGTTTCTTCCATATCGAAATCCTCAGAAGTTGTTCTTTTAATATCCATAGCCATAATTATTTTTTTCCCTTCAATCCGTAGTAAAATTACGAATTATAAAATAAAAATAAAAATAAACATTTAATCTTAATTATCGACCAAATTATTTAATGTTTAATATAAATAACTGAAAATAATTATAAATATTTCAGCAATGTTGTCAAATTTTCTGTGAATAACTTTCCTAATGCGCAATTATATTTTTTTATATATTCCCAATGTTTTTGTAGCGCATTTTTCCCAACAGAATTCTTTGGCTCTCTCAAATCCTTTTTTAATTAGTTCAATTTTTAATTTTTCATTATTGAGAATTAATTCCAGCGCTTTACAAATTTCTTCCTTTTTTTTAGGGTTGATTAAAATAGCTGAATCAGCAGTTATTTCCGGCAACGATTCAATATTAGAAGTAATTACTGGAATTTTTTTTGCCATTGCTTCAATTACTGGCATACCGAATCCTTCATGTAAAGAAGGAAAAACAAATACTTTTGCTTCAGAGAAAAGAGCATTTAAATTTTCTGGATTGATGTATCCAGTAAAAATAATTTCATTTTTATATGGAGAATGCGCAGCTTTTTTATGAATTTTTTCTGCCATCCATCCTTCTTTACCTGCAATGACCAGCTGATATTTTATAATAGAATTTTTTTGAAACAACTCATACGCCTCAATTAATGTTTCAATATTTTTTCGTGGTTCAAGCGTTCCTAAAAATAAAATATAATTTTCTTTAATGTGATATTGTTTTTTTATTTTTTCTATTTCTGATTTTGGCGATTCATTAAAAAGTTCTTTATTGATTCCATTATAAATCACTTCTATTTTATTTTCGGGAATTTTAAATATTTTTTCTAAGTCTTGTTTTATACTTTGAGAGACAGCAATAATTTTTTTTGCTGTTTTTAAGGCATTAGGTATTATTATTTTGACATTTAAAAATTGACCGGGCGGGAATAATTGAGGAAATTTATAAATTGTTAAATCGTGAACAGTAACCACAGATGGCGCATTATACGACACGGGTAAATAGGGGGTTGGGGAGTGTAAAATATCAAGATTTTCTCTTTTTAAAAAAGCTGAAATTAAAAAATGAGAATAAGCAACGGGTAAAAATTTTTTGTATTGTAAAAAAGGGAAATATTTTATTTTGACCCATGGTTTTGAGAATTTTGCAATATTTTTTCCAGCTATTTCTTTATCAAAAAATAAAATATATTCATTTCTATCTTTTAAATGGATTAAATGTTTTACTAATTGATAAGTATAATGAGTTATTCCGACTAAATCATCTTTTTCTGGATTTAAAATTGTTCGACAATCAATTCCTATTCGCATAAAAATTAAATAAATTGATATTAAATTATTTGTTAAAATAATAACATAAAATAAAATAAACACAATAAAAATAAAAATTGAACAAAATAAGTATAAATATATGGAGGTTCGACCTCTAAACATTAAAAAAAATTGACAAAAACATTAAAATAGGCTTAAATAAAGGCAGAATTGTTCTTTAACAAAAAAAAATAAAAGCTCCCTAGGTTTTCATTTTGCTTGGGGAGTAAAAGGAGGAAAAAATGAAAAA
>JBBTVT010000084.1:0-7323 GCA_038078655.1 Patescibacteria group bacterium | reverse complement strand
TTGTTGGAGTCTAGGCTACTCCTTCAATGGGGATGGATCAATCAGATGATCCAAAATTTTGAGCCTAAAAAAATAATTATTAGAAATGGTATTCTTTACGCCATTTCTGATGATCAATTTTTCCGAATGGAATTTGGAAAAGTTAAAAAAAATAAGGAGGTAGGAAATGTTTCTATCATTTCTACTTCAAAGTGTAAAGAAAAAATTATTGACTTTGTCGTCTCAGAGGATGGAAGGTCAATAATTACCCTGGATATTCAGGGTAATATTGAGGTATTTGATGAATACCTCAATAAAAAAAATAGCAGATTCAAAATAGAGTCTGCACAAGCAATTGAAATGGAGTGCAATTGCTTGTATATTCTTATTGATCAGGATGTTCGGATTTTTGAATTTCTTGATCAAAAAAAATAAAAAAAATAAAGCCAGAAAGAAAAGACAAGAGTTTTAAATAATTCTTTTCTTTTTCCTCTGGCTTTTTGTATTTCTGTTTTCTGTTTAGATGTGTTCAGAGATCGTATATCCAAACATTGTCAGTGTCAATTGTAATATTGATCAGTGTAAAAATTTGACGAAATAGGAAAAATAATGTACAGTAAATTTATTATGAATATTACTGAATTGGCTAGAAAATTAAAAATATCTGTTTCAAAGCTGCGAGAAGAAATGCCGAAGTTGGGTTTTGATATTGGTCAAAAAGCAGTAAAGGTTAATCCATATATTGCTGATAAAATTATTAAAAATTATCAAAAAGGATTAATTAATTTTGACGAAAAAAAAGTTGAAGAAAAAAAGGAAGAGGTTGAACAAAAAGAAATTAAAAAAGAAATTGATATTCCAGCAATAATTACTGTTTATCAACTGGCTCAAAAAATAGGGATTCCTGTTATTCAGGTTATTTCCGAATTAATAAAAAATGGAATCATGGCTAATATTAATAAAGAAATTGATTTTGAGACAGCTTCAATTGTAGCGCAGGATTTAGGGTTTATAACTCGAATGGCAAGTGAAACTTTTATTCAAGATGGAAACATTATTACAAATGAAAAATTAAAAGAAATTCTTAAAGAGGATAAAGAAAAAATGAAATCAAAACCGCCAGTAGTGGTAATTATGGGACATGTTGATCATGGAAAAACCACTTTGTTGGATTTTATTCGTAAGACGAATGTTGTTTCTACGGAAAGTCACGGAATTACTCAACATATTGGCGCTTATCAAACAGAAAAAAATGGTCAGCTAATTACTTTTTTAGATACTCCTGGGCATGAAGCTTTTAAAGCAATGAGAACTCGAGGCGGAAAGGTGGCAGATATAGCAATTTTAGTTGTGGCAGCTGATGACGGATTAAAGCCACAAACTTTAGAGTCAATTAAAATTATTCAACAGGAAAAGTTGCCATTTATTGTTGCGATTAATAAAATAGATAAATCTGGAGTGGACATTGAAAGAACAAAACAGCAATTGGCTGAAAATAATATTTTAGCGGAAGACTGGGGGGGGAAGGTTATTTGTATTCCAATATCCGCAAAACAGGGTCAGGGCATCGATGTTTTATTGGATATGATTTTACTAATTAGAGAGATGGAGCATATAAAAGCTAACCCAGACAGAGAGGCTATGGGAACAATTATTGAATCGCACTTGGACTCTCAAGAGGGGATTGTTGCTACTGCTTTGATACAAACTGGAACATTAAGAAAAGGTGATTTAGTTGTTATTGGGCCAGTTTCTGGAAAAGTGCGAATATTAAAAGATTTTAATAATTTAGAATTAAATGAAGCTAGGCCAGGAACTCCAGTGAAAATTTTGGGATTTAAAAAAATTTGTCATGTTGGAGATATTTTGCAAGTAATTGTAGATAAAAAAGATTTTAAGAAAAAAGAAAAAGAGCACTCTTTATTTTTTGAAAAGAAGAGAAAAAAACTTTTATTTTCTTTGGGACAAAAAAAATATTCAGAAGGGAGAAATTTAAACATTGTTTTAAAGTGCGATGTTGCAGATTCAGAAGAGGCGATTTTGGAAAGTTTGATTAAAATTCATAGACCAGAAGTAATGATCAATGTGATTGTGCAGGGATTGGGTAATATTATTGAAGAGGATGTGGTGCGAGCGCATACAAGCCAGGCGCAAATTTTTGGATTTCACGTTAAAGCAACAAAAACATCTTTAATCTTGGCTCAAGAAAAAAAGGTTTCTATAAAAATTTGTGAAACGATTTATGAATTAATTGATGAGGTTGATAAAATACAAAAAGAGTTATTAAAAATAACAAAAATTGAAAGAAATAATATTGGACGTTTGAAAATCTTAGTTACTTTTAAAAAAGAAAAAAATTCAATAATTTTAGGTGGACAAGTATTGGATGGGAAAATTATTAAAGGATGCAAGGTTGAAATTATTAGAAAGGATAAAATAATCGGAGAGGGAGTTTTAGATGAATTGCAAACGAATAAAATTGCAGTTAAAGAGATAAACGCTGGTGCTGAATGTGGAGTAAAATTAATTTCTCAAGTAACAGTAGAAAAAGATGATATATTTGAAGTTTTTGAGGAAAAAATTGTAGAAACATCACTTTAAAAATAAAATTATAGTTTATGATATCTGATAAACGTGTTCAACAAATAAATGAAACAATTAGGCAAGAATTGAGTCAAGTAATATTAAGAGAAGTGGAATTTGACTTGGGAACAATGGTTACTATTATTAGGACGAGCACTGATTCTGAATTAAAAAATATTAAAATTTTTTTGAGAGTTTTTCCAGAAAATAAAGAAAGAAAAAGTTTAAATCTTTTAAATAAAAGAAAACCGTTTTTACAATCTTTGTTAAAGAAAAAAATTATTTTACGTTATATTCCGCAAATTAGATTTTTTATTGATATAAAAGGAAAAGAGGAAGAAATAAAAATAGATAGAATGGAAGAATTGTTTAGAGAAATTGAAAAATAGATTGTTATTTTATTGGATATGAGCCCAAAATTTTTATAAAATTAGAAAATTTTTTTATTTCTTTTAAAATTTTTTGAATTTGTTTTTCTTTCTGATGCCCGATAAAATCTAAATAAAAATTATACTCCCATGGTTTTCCAATAATTGGACGACTTTCAATTTTAGTTAAATTTATTTTTTGTTCTGCAAAAATTTTAAGAATTTCAAATAAAGCTCCAGGTGTGTGTTTTACAGAAAAAACAATGGAAGTTTTATTTTTGTTTATAATTTTATTTTTATTTTTAGAAATAATAAAAAATCTAGTAAAATTCGCAGAATTTGATTCAATTTTTTCTTTTAAAATTTTCATTCCATAAATTTCAGCCGCTCGTTTTGACGCAATAGCCGCTGCATTTTTTAATTTTTGTTCTTTAATCATTTTTACACTTCCTGCTGTGTCTGGCATAGCTATTAATTCCCAATTATATTTTTCTAAAAAATTTCGGCATTGACCAAGAGCCTGAGGATGAGAATAAATTTTTTCAATAATATCTATTTTTGATTCTTTAGAGCATATTAAACAATGATTAATTTTTAAAAAAACCTCGCCAAATATTTGAAGATTTGATTTTAGTAATAAATCATAATTTTGGCCAATACTTCCCTCCAAAGAATTTTCAATGGGTATTACTCCAAAATCTGCCTTGTTATTTTTAACTGTTTTGAAAACATTAGCAAATCCTTTACAAGATAAAGTTTTGATTGAGTTTCCCAAAAATTCAAAAGCAGCTTCTTCAGCAAAAGCACCAAATTCCCCATGAAAAACAATTTTTAATTTTTTTCTTGTCATATTATTTTACAAAAGTGAGCCATTTTAAATATTTTTTTTCTTCTCCTCTGACAATTGATAAATATTTTTTTTTGATTTTCTTGGTAATTTCGCCTACCTCTCCTTTGTTTATTAGGGTTTCATCAATTTGGGCTATTGGACAAATTTCTACGGCAGTGCCAGTAAAAAATAATTCGTCAGCTGATTTTAATTTTTTGATATTAATTTTTTCTTCTTTAATTTCAATTCCTAAATTTTTAGCAATTTTCATTACACTATCTCTTGTAATTCCTGGTAAAATAGATCCTTTTTGAGGTGTAAATAATTTTTTATTTTTTACTAAAAAAATATTTTCTCCAGGACCTTCCGCAATATTTTTTTTAAAATCTAAAAATAATGCTTCGTCATAATCAGCTTTTTTTATTTCTTGAGACGCTAAAATTGAATTAACATAATGTCCACAAATTTTAGCATCAACAATACTAGACTGTGGATGAAGTCTTATATATTTTGAAATTTTTACTTTTATTCCACTAGACTCTATCTCTTGAGAAACATTATTTTTTATGACTTTATTCTCTTTTTTTAAATATGCTTTCCATGGCCACATTGCAATAATAATATCAATTGGCGCTTCTTTTGGATTTAAACCCATTTTGCCATAACCAAAAAAAGCAATAGGTCTAATATAACCTTCTTCTAATTTATTGATTTTTATTAAATTTAAAATTGCTTGTTTAATTTCTTTTTTTGAAAAAGGAATTTCCATTTCTAAAGATTTTGCTGAATAAAAAAATCTATTAATATGTTCTGACAGTCTAAAAACAGCCGATTGTTTTTCGGTTTTATAACATCTAATTCCTTCAAAAATTCCACTGCCATAATGAAGTCCATGACTTAGCGTATGAATTTTAGCATTTTCCCAATTAACAAATTTTCCATTCATCCAAATTTTTTTGGTTTTTTCCATAAAACAAATTTTTAAAATATTAAAAGTCTTACTTCTAATATTAATTTTATTTTTGAATTCTTTTTGATTCAGCGATGATAAGATTAAAAATTTTTATTATTATTTTTTCATTTAAATTTAATTCTTTACTCCATTTTTTATATAAATTGTTTAATTCCTCTTCTCGTTTTGCGTCTTTAATTGGAAAAATATTTTTCTTTTTAAATTCGCCTATTTTTTTTACAAAATCTAAACGTTTATTTATTTTTAAAATAATTTCTTTGTCTATTTTGTTAATTTTTTGTCGTAATTGTTCCAATTCATTTTTCATACTATAAATGATTTATTTTGTTTAATAAATAATGATTAACCAAAACAAGGGCGACCATCGCTTCTGCTACAGGTACGGCTCGTGGACAGATACATGGATCATGGCGACCTTGTATCTGAATATTTGTTTCCTCACCATTTCTATTAATTGTTTTTTGGGTTTTTGCAATACTTGGAGTAGGTTTAATAGCTAAATGAATAATTATATCTTCGCCAGTAGAGATGCCTCCAATAATTCCTCCTGCATGATTGGTTTTAGTTCCAATCTTTCCGTCATTTTTTTTAATCCATTGATCATTATTTTCTGATCCTCGACAAGTAGCTGCAGAAAAACCGTCTCCAATTTCAATCCCTTTTACTGCTGGAATACTCATAATGGCTTGCGCTAAATCTGCTGATAATTTATTAAACACTGGTTCTCCTAAACCAGCTGGCACATTATGCGCTACAACTTCTATTATTCCGCCAACAGAATCATTTTCTTGTTGCGCATTTTTAATTTCTTGAACCAATTCATCATATTTTTCTTTATCTGGACAACGCAAAAGATTTGAATCAACAAATGATTCATCAATTTTTTTAATTTTGACTTTCCCAATTTGAATAACATATCCAATAATTTGAATACCTATATTATTTAATATTTTTTTAGCTATTGCGCCAGCTGCTACTCTAGCCAAAGTTTCTCTGCCTGAGGCGCGTCCACCTCCTCGCCAATCACGAATGCCGTATTTAGCTTCATATGCATAATCAGCATGCCCAGGTCGATATAAATCTTTAATAAGTTTGTATTTATCTGATTGCGCGTCTTTATTAAAAACAATCAAAGTGATCGGGGTTCCCAGTGTTTTATTTTCAAAAACCCCGGAAAAAATTTCAACCCTATCTTCTTCTTGTCGTTGAGTAACTAATAAATTTTGTCCTGGACGACGCTTGTCTAATTCTTTTTGTATTTCTTCTGAGCTTAAATCTAAATTTGCCGGGCATCCGTCAATTATTACTCCTACGGCTTTGCCATGAGATTCACCAAAGGTGGTTATTTTAAATAATTCTCCAAAAGTATTTCCTGGCATAAAATTAAAAATTAAATTAAATTTATTATTTTTTCTTTAAGTTTATTTATTGTATTATCAATTGATTTGGTATTATACACAGTATATTGCGCTAATTCTCTATATTGTTTCTCTCGTTTTTTCCATAAACGTTGAAAACAAACAGATATTTTTTCTTTATCAGAAAAAAATGCCGGCTTGCCATTAGCTACAATGCGTTTTAATATAACATTTTTTGAGGCTGTTATATAAATGAATATACAATTTTTTATATATTTTTTCAATACATTTTGACACTGTTCTTTTAGTGGCGTTCCTCCTCCCAAAGCTATTATGCTCGGCATTTTGAATTTTATTATTTTATTTAATGTTTTTTTCTCTAATTTATAATAAAATTTTTTGCCATATTTTTGCATAATTTCTCGACAAGAACTATTAAGGCCAAATTTAGCTTTATATTCTTTTTCTACTTCTTCATCAAGATCAATAAAAGGTCGATTAATTTGTATTGAAAGTTCTTTTCCAATAGTTGATTTTCCAACATTTTTAAAACCAAAAATAATAATATGTTTCATAATTGTAAATTTAAAAAACCGATCGTTTAGATCGGTTTGTTTTTTTAAATATATTTTTAAAATTAAACAACGCTCGATCTCAAAATCGGTTAAAAAAATAAAACCCAAAAAAGAAATTGTTGCTTAATTTAATTTTCATATTTTATGCCAATAATATTGCGTTAGATTTTTGAATCAAAGGTCGGACTTCCGATAGTTAAATCGTATCGTCGGAAGTCGGACTTCCGACAGTTGAAATAAATATCGCATTATGCGATGTAATAAAAATAATCCTTATTCTTTTTACTAATTTTGATTATAAAAAAAATTAATACCTTTATTTTTATTATTAATATTTGCCAAAACTTTTTTTGAAAATAATGTATGAAAAAATAATTTTATATCTTTTGTCCCAAACGCATAACCCTCAAGAAAATAGCCATCCCCATTAGATAATTGGGCATAGTAAACACCTTCCTCGGATATATTATTAGCTTTGTATTGGTATATTTTAGTATTTTTTTCTAATTCTTGGAAAGTTGGGTATTTTCCAGTTAAAATTTTTTTCTCTTCAATAATTTTTTTTACCTCTTCTAAATGAATACTAACAATTTTTGCCATGGTTACACACGCACAACCAAATTTTGCACCTCCAATCCCAATACCACTGAATACTATT
>JBBTVT010000083.1:0-1634 GCA_038078655.1 Patescibacteria group bacterium | reverse complement strand
AGGAGTTAAAATTTATCTAAAACACAAAAAAGAAAATTTATCCTCGGATGTTGATTTGGTTATTTATTCTTTTGCAGTCAAAGCAAAATAAATTTTGGAAGTCCGACTTCCGAAATTTACTTCCGAAATTTATAATTTCTATTATTTTGCTCAACTAGGACATTATCATGTTGCCACGACACATTTTGTATTTATTTCCATTATAGTATATAATTGTACTGGAAGTAAGTTTTAACTTTACTACCAGTAAATATATGGATAATAAACCTACAAAAGGCCAATATATTGAGATTTTATTAAGATCTTCGAAAACCATCTTTTCGACTAAAGATGTTGCTTTATTATGGGGGGAAAAGACAGAGGCTTCTGTCAGAGTTAGATTAAGCCAATATGTCAAAAAAGGTAAGTTGATCAGAGTTCATCGTGGCATATATGCTAAAGACAAAAATTATGATCGTTTTGAATTAGCTACTAGAATTTATACCCCCTCTTATGTTAGTTTTGAAACTGTTTTAACTAGAACTGGGATAAACTTTCAATACTATAGCAATATATTTGTCGCTTCTTATGTGACGCGAGACATTGAAGCTAATGGACAAAAAATTTCTTTCGTAAAAATGAAAGATTATGTCCTGAGTAATACAATAGGAATTGAACACACAAATGATGTTGCAATAGCCACAAAAGAACGAGCATTTTTGGATCGTATTTATGTGAGTAAGGATTATCATTTTGATCATTTAGATGTTTTAGATTGGGACAAGGTGTTCGAAATTTTGCCGATATATCGCAACAAGAGGATGGATAAAAAAGTTCAAGAATATTTTAAACACTATAAAGATAATAAATTAGATGACGACAAAACCATATGACATTAAATTATCCAAAACATAAAAATATCTTATTGCAAATCCTGAAGGATATTTTTTTTGATACCTCGCTATCTCCTTACTTGGGTTTTAAAGGTGGTACGGCCGTTTTAATGTTTTATGGGTTGGATCGTAATTCAGTGGATATTGATCTTGATCTTTTAGATGAAACTAAAGAGCAAGAGGTATTTGAGAAAATTCAAAAAATTGCGATGGGTTATGGTAAAGTTGTTGATTCAAGAATTAAGCGATTTAATCTCATTACAGTTATCTCATACGATTTGAAATCACAAAATATTAAAATTGAGGTTAACCGTCGAAATTTTGGTTCTAAATATGAAGTAAAAACCTTGCTTGGTATCTCAATGCAGGTAATGGTTAAGGAGGATATGTTTGCTAATAAATTAATGGCGATGTATGAGCGAATTGGCAAAACGAGCCGTGATATTTATGATGTTTATTTTTTTGCAAAAAATAACTGGTTGATAAATAGGCAGTTGGTTGAAGAACGAGCCAAGATGCCATTCAAAGAAGTTTTAGCTAAAGGTGTTGAGCTTTTAGAGAATATGGACAATCGTCATATTCTTGATGGTCTTGGAGAAATGTTGACAGAATCACAGAAAGATTGGGCTCGGGCAAAATTACGAACTGAGACAATATTTTTATTAAAAGCTTGGTTAGAAAGCGAAAAATAAATATATATCAAAGGAAATCGCTAAAAAATAAAATTAATTAACAAAATAATTTTATGAATTTAGAAAAAAT
>JBBTVT010000082.1:0-1109 GCA_038078655.1 Patescibacteria group bacterium | reverse complement strand
TATTTTGACATAAATTTTTTAATCTTATATAATCTTATATAGTTAATATATAAGATTATTTTTATGACTAAAAATAGACTAGATAAGAGAATAAAAAATATTCCATCTGAAATTTGGCTTAAAATCAATAAAATTGATGAATTGAAAGGTCAATGGATTGCTGGAGCTAAATTAAACCCGCAAGTTTTGGATCGTCTTAAGCGGTCTGTTTTGGTTACTTCAACTGGCGCGTCCACTCGTATTGAAGGTTCAAAATTATCTGATGAAGATATTGAAAAAATGATGCGAGGGCTTTCTGTTCAAAAATTTACCGAACGAGACACGCAAGAAGTAAAAGGATATTTCGAGCTTTTAAATAATGTTTTTAACTCATGGAAGCGTATCAGATTTAATGAGAGTATGATTAAACATTTTCATAAAGAACTTTTAAAATATGTTGAGAAAGACGAAGGACATCGTGGCGAATACAAAAAGCAAGAAAATAAAGTCCACATGATTAATAAAGTTGGCGAATCAATCGGAATACTTTTTGACACAACATCTGCCTATTTAACCCCAAAAGAAATGCAGGAGTTGATAGAGTGGACCATTAATGCGTTAGAAAATAAAACTCATCATTCTTTGCTAGTAATTGGGAATTTTTTGATTGAATTTTTAAATATTCATCCATTCATTGATGGCAATGGTAGAATTTCACGCGTATTAACAAACTTTTTATTGCTAAAAGCTGACTATGAATATATGCCATATGTTTCACATGAAAAGTTAATAGAAGACAATAAATCAGAATATTATATTGCTTTACGTAGAAGTCAAAAAACAATCAAAAAACAAAAAGAGAATGTAGAGTTTTGGCTAAATTTCTTTTTAGATATTTTATTAGAACAATCAAAACGAGCGATAGAATTGTTATCTAAAGAAAATATAGAAAAATTGCTTTCGCCAAAACAATTGGCTGTTTGGCAATATTTAAATACTGTTTCAGAAGCAACTCCTGCTCATATTTTCAAAGCTACAAATGTTGCAAGACCAACAATCAATCAAATATTAAATAAATTATTACAATTAAAAAAAATTGAGAGAATTGGATTAGGAAGAACTACAAGGTA
>JBBTVT010000081.1:0-1300 GCA_038078655.1 Patescibacteria group bacterium | reverse complement strand
GTCGCACTGGGCGCGGGCAACCCGCGCCCCTACAATAATAATTTTAATTTTTATTATTCCAACTGTCGGAAGTCCGACTTCCGACGATATGATTTAACTATCGGAAGTCCGACTTCCGATGATGCTTTGCAATTTTGTTGCGTTAGATTCTTGAATTTAAGTTTTACAATCTACAGTTTTGAAGTTGTATGGTCTTTTATTTTTTTAAAAAAAGTTTAAAATATAACAGATGTTTTTATTTTAATTAAAAAAAATATGATTCAAACAAGCCAGGATTTATTATTTATTGTTCTTTCTTTTTGCGCTTTATGGATAACAATTCTTTTGTGTTGGGGATTGTACTATTTAGTAGTAATGCTTAGAGATGTTTATAAAATAACTCGAAATGTTAATAGAAAGATTGAATCTTTTGGAGAATTAATTGAAGCCTTAAAAGTTAGGGTTACATCTATGGGAGCTTTTTTGACATTATTTTCTCACGGGCTTTCCGCATTTATTAATCATATAAAAACGAAAAAAGAGGAAGAAGAACAAGAGTATGAAGAAGAGGAAGAGGAAAAACAAGAAGAAAAACCAGAGAAAAAAACAGTACATAAAAAAATTAAAGTAATTAAACGTTAATTAGCTATGCGTTTATCTAAAGTATTACAAATTTTATTAATTAATTTTTTTTGTTTGATTTTGTTTTTTATAGATCGTTTTTTGAAATATTTCTTTCTTACTTCTAATTTTTCGTTTAATTCTCAATGGTTGAATTTAGAGATATTTAAAAATTCTGGCATTGCATTCGGATTTCATTTAAATATATTTTTAACATATTTTTTAATAGGACTGTTTTTGTTAATTTTATTTTTTTTATTAATAAAAAATTATATTAATAAAAATATTATTCTCGTTTTAGCTTTAACATTAATAATTTTTGGCGCAATTAGTAATTTAATTGATAGATTTTTTTATGAGAGCATTATTGATTTTGTAGAATTTTTATTTTTTCCAATTTTTAATTTAGCAGATTTAATGATTGTTGGTGGAATAGGAGTATTTATAATAAATAAAAAATTAATCTAAAGAGTTATGAATAAAAAAGACGAAAATAAAGAAAATATTTGGTCAATGCTATCTTTGGCGTGGGAATTGGGATATTTAATTGCTTTGCCGTTAGTATTTTTTGCTTTGGCAGGACGATTTTTAGATCAATATTTTTTTACTTCTCCTTGGTTATTTTTGTTGGGGATTTTATTGTCCATTGTTGTTTCAGTGTATATTGTTTACAGAAAAGTGAAAAAAATAATTTGATATA
>JBBTVT010000080.1:0-1038 GCA_038078655.1 Patescibacteria group bacterium | reverse complement strand
TATATGTCTATTTTTAGGTTGTTTTTTTGGTTTTGACTTCCATAAATCAATATTGATCATAATATTTCTCACTGTTTCTTTGCTTAATTTTATTTTATCAATTTCATTTAATTTTTCCGCGGCAAAAGTTGGCCCAAAATCATAATATTTTTCTTTAAGACATTTTTTTGTTTTTTCTAAAATTCCATTATCTAATTTTCTGTTGCTGTTTTTCCCGCGATTTCTATGAGCAAAGCCTTGCGCTCCGGATTTAATAACCCTGCTTTTTAATCGTCTGATGTGTCTCGTGGATATTCCAATTTGTTTTGAAGCATCTATGCCATTAATTTTGCCATCAATCAAATTTTGAATAATATTGTATCTTGCAAGTTCTTTTTCTGTCATACAAATTAGTTTTTGTGTCATAAATTTGTTTAGATTAATAAATAAAATTTAATCTAAACATTGTACACAAAAGTTAACAGGTAGGACATTTCTATTTTGCTCAACTAGGACATTATCATGTTGCCACGACAACAAATCTAAAATTGTTGATATGTTTTTTATTTAGTGTATGATTAATATTGGGAGATTTCCACGAGATGGAAAAAATTTTGTTTTATTTAACAGATATAATCTATGGGAGTTCAACTCCCATAATATTTATAACCCGACTTTGCTACAACGAACTTGAATATTAAATTCGGATAGCAAGTGTCAAAGTCGGGATTCAAAATTATATTTTCCACCACAAAGGACGAAAAAGAATTTTAGTATTATTTATTTTTTTATCTTTTATAATCGTCCAATTTAAAACATATGCTATTTTTGGCGAATATTTATGGATAAAAGATTTTAAACCGTATGGAACAGTTGGTTCATTTCCAGACTTAATTTCTATTGGAATAATTTCTCCTTCTCGTTTTAAAACAAAATCAACTTCCTGTCCGCTAGGTGTCCGCCAAAAATAAAGAGTTTCGGATTCTTTTAAGTTTTTGGCTATTTCTATTGCAACAAAGTTTTCCGCTAACTTTCCAAATTCTAAAGTTTGCGGAATAA
>JBBTVT010000079.1:2617-4837 GCA_038078655.1 Patescibacteria group bacterium | reverse complement strand
AAATTAAACAATCGCCAGATTGGATGCAAAAAAGATTAAGCGCTGTTGGGATGCGACCGATTAATAATATTGTTGATATTACTAATTATGTTATGCTAGAATTGGGGCAACCAACGCATACATTTGACTTGAAGAAAATTTCCAATTTTCAAACAAACTCAAAACTCAAAACAAATATCATTATTAGAACGGCGAAAAATGGCGAGATAATTAAAACATTAGATGGGCAGGAGAGAAAATTAAATGATGGTATGTTGGTTATTGCCGATGATAAAAAACCGATTGCGCTTGCGGGAGTAATGGGAGGAGCTGATACTGAAATTGATAACAAAACAAATTCTATTTTGATTGAAGCTGCTAATTTTGATTCTGTTTCAATTCGAAAAACAGCTCAAAAATTGGGATTACGATCAGAGGCTTCAATGCGTTTTGAAAAATCGCTTGATCCAAATTTATGCGAAATGGCAATGACGCGAATCATAGAATTAGTAAAAGAATTTTGCCCGCAGGCTAAAATTATTAGTGAATTGCAAGATGAAAAAAAATATTTTTTAAATCAGGGACCGATTGAATTGGATTTGGATTGGGTGAATAAAAAAATTGGAGTAGAAATTGGAGAAAAAAAAATTATAGAAATTTTAGGAAGTTTGGGATTTAAAATTGAGCAAAATAAAAATGTTTTAAGCGTTATAATTCCAACATGGCGCGCGACAAAAGATATTTCAATTCCGGAAGATTTGATAGAAGAAATAATAAGAATTTATGGATATGACAATTTAGACTCTCAAATGCCAAAAATTACAATGCAAGCGCCGGAAAGAAATGAAGAACATTTGCTGGAAAGAAAAATAAAAAATATTTTATCAGTTGGAGCAAAATTAACCGAGGTTTACAATTATTCTTTTGTTGGCGAAGAACAATTAGAAAAAATGAAAATAAATTTTTCTTCTCATATAAAATTAATCAATCCTATCGCTAGCCATCAAACAATGCTACGTCAAAGTTTAATCCCAAACTTATTAGAAAATATTAAATTAAATCAGGCAAAATATGAAAGCATTAATTTATTTGAAATTGGCAATATTTTTTTTGCTTGCGATGGGAATATTAACAAAGACAATGTAGCTAAAGATATGTTGCCTAATCAAGAAAAATATTTAGGAATTATAATGGCAGATAAAGAAAATAATTTATTTAATAAAATAAAAGGCATTATTAAATTTTTGACAAATAGTCTTAATTTAAGCGTTGATTTTGAATTAACGAAAAATCGTTTTGAGTGGATGGATAAAAACGTATTTGCTCAAATTAATATTTTGGATAAAAATATTGGAATCATCGCGCAATTAGATGATCAAATTGCTAAAAATTTAGGAATAAAAAAACAAGTTGTAATAGCTGAAATTAACATTCAAAAACTGTATGATTTAGTTTTAGATAATCAAGATAAAAAATACAAAGAGATTGCCAAATATCCCTCAGTTGTTAGAGATTTGGCATTTGTGGTTGAGAATGAAATTTTATATAGCGATATCAAAAAAGATATAGAAAATTTCAATGATTTAATAAAACAAGTTGAATTATTTGATATTTATCAAGGCGAAAAACTTGGTCAAAATAAAAAAAATTTAGCTTTTCATATTATATATCAAGCAGATAGAACTTTGACTTCAGAGGAAGTGGATAAAGTGCAAGAAGAATTAATTAAGTATCTAAAAAAGAAATTAAGAGCGAAAATAAGGGATTTTTAAAAATTTTTTATTTATTTTATATTTTATATTTTATTTTTATAAAAAAATTTATGATTAAAAAATTAACTCCAATTAAAAAATTAACTCCAAAAGAATGGCATAGGCATGATGGAAAAGAAGCAGAGAAAGACCCTTTTAAACAATTTGCAGAAAGAAGAGCAAAAGAACAAACAGTAACCCCCGAAGAACAAAAGGAAAAAGAGGGATTGAAACAACAAATTGAGTCTTTAAGAGAAAAAATTAAAAAAGAAGATGACCCAGAAAAAATAAAACTTTTAGAAGGTGAGATAGAAAAAATAGAAGAAAACGGACCATTGCACGAAATAAATGAAAAAAGTGAGATAAAACCAGAAAACGTTTTCGTAAAAAGAATAGGAGAAACTTTTGATCATTTTTAAAAAAAGAATAGGAGAAACTTTTGATCATTTATGAAGAAAAATTGATTTAAATAAATTTAGATGAAATTTTG
>JBBTVT010000079.1:0-2517 GCA_038078655.1 Patescibacteria group bacterium | reverse complement strand
TTTTGTTGGATTTCATTTGGAATAATTTTACTAAATGTTGATCCCTTTGAAGCGGAGTTTGGGGGGTTTGTTTTGTTTTATTGTAGTCTTTTTTTGTCTTTAATGGGCACAATGGCATTGAGCGGATCATTGATTAGAATAAAATTTAAACGCAACAAAGTTATTCCAAGACAAATAATAGTTTCTTTTCGTCAGGCGATTTGGTTTTCTGTTTTGATTATTTTCTTTTTAATTTTGCATAAACTTAAATTATTATATTGGTGGAATATCAACTTGTTAATTTGCTTTTTGATAGCATCGGAATTTTTCTTTATATCGTTTGAAAAAAATAATTATAAACAAATTCACTAAATTCAGTTGACATAATTTATGCAAGAAACTTTGATTTATAAAAAATTAAAAAATAAAATGATTCAATGCAGAATCTGCAATAATTATTGTCTTATTAAAAATGGAGAATTGGGATTTTGTGGAGTGCGAAAAAATCAAAATGGAATTCTTTATTCTCTTATTTATGGCAAAGTAATTGCAAAAAATATAGATCCAATTGAAAAAAAACCTTTTTATCATTTTATGCCCGGTAGCTATTCTTTTTCAATTGCCACAACTGGTTGCAATTTTCATTGTTCGCATTGTCAGAATTGGCAGATTAGTCAAGCAGTGAAAAAATTTGAAAAACAAATGGATATTTTAGGCGAAGATTTATCTCCAGAAGAAATTGTAAAAGACGCTTTAAAAAATAAATGCCAAAGCATTGCTTATACCTATACAGAACCAACAATTTTTTTAGAATATGCGTTAGATATAATGAAACTTGCAAAAAAACAAGGATTAAAAAATATTTGGGTTTCTAATGGATATATGACAAAAGAGGTAATTGAATTAATCACGCCACATTTAGACGCTATTAATGTTGATTTAAAATCTTTTAATGAAAAATTTTATAATAAATATTGTGAAACAAAATTAAAACCAGTATTAGAAAATTTAAAATTACTTAAACGAAAAAATATTTGGCTGGAAATCACTACATTAATAATTCCAACACTTAATGATAATCTAAAAGAATTTAAAAAAATGGCTGAATTTATTTTCCGAGAATTAGGACCTAATATTCCTTGGCATATTTCTAAGTTTTTTCCAGCGCATCAATTAAGCGACATTCCATCTACTCAAATAAAAACATTGATTCAAGCGCGAGAAATTGGGTTGAATGTTGGATTGAAATATGTTTATATAGGGAATATTGGCAATCATGCCAGCAATGATACTTATTGTCCGGAATGCAAAACCTTAATAATTGAAAGAAATGATTATCAGATTAAACAATTTGATAAAAATGGAAAATGTCCTAAATGTGGCCAGGATATTAATTTAAAATTTTAAATTTTTATTAAATTTTTTTAAAAAATAAAAAGTAAAAAAATCTAGAAATTAAATCATATGTTTCTTTCTTTTTTTCGAGATATAAAAATAGCTTTTCAAAATTTTTACCGCAATTTGTGGATTTTTTTGGTTACCATTATTATCATTATTTTAGCTTTATTTTCTGTTAATCTATTAATTATTTTAAATTTTTTGACCAATGCTTCAATAAATATTATCAAAGAAAAGATAGATATTAGCGTTTATTTTAAACCAGAAATATCCTATGAACAAGTTTTTTCTATAAAGTCTCGTTTAGAAGTATTGCCAGAAGTAAACAATATTAAGTATTTATCAAAGAAGGATGCATTGGAATGGTTTCAAAAAAATCACAAAAATGATCCTAAAATTTTGGAAGCGTTGCAGGGTTTAGAAGATAACCCATTGGGAGATAGTTTAATTATTCAAGCAAAGGAAATGAATGATTATCAAACAATTTTGAATATTTTAGATGAAAAACAATACAATAATTTTATTTATGATAAAAAATTTGGGGATTATGAAAATTATATTAATCAATTTAATTTAATCAGCAAAAAAATTCAACAAATTATTTTAATTATTTCATTAATTTTTATTCTTATTGGAATTTTAGTTGTCTTAAATACAGTAAGAATTACCATTTATGCGCGTCGCGAAGAAATTAAAATTATGAAATTAGTTGGAGCAACCAATTGGTTTATAAAAATTCCTTTTATTCTAGAAATGATTATTTGCAGTTCTTTCGCATTTTTATTCTCTATTATTCTTTTTTATCCATTTTTAAATATTATTCAGCCATTTATTTTTGGTTTTTTAAAAAATTATAATTTAAACATTGTTGAATATTTTAATCAACATTTTTGGCAAATTTTTGGTTGGCAATTTGTATTTATTATAATTTTTAGTATTATTAGTAGTAGCATAGCAATTAAAAAATATTTAAAAATATAAAATGTAAAATGATCCGCCAAAGGTGAAGCCAAAAAAGCAAGGCAGGCAAGGTAAAATTTAAATTGTTGTTTTGCATTTTTCGCTTTACGTTTTACGTTTATTTATTCCCGGGTCGTCTAATGGTAGGACAGCTGGTTTTGGTCCAGCTAATTGAGGTTC
>JBBTVT010000078.1:0-1844 GCA_038078655.1 Patescibacteria group bacterium | reverse complement strand
GTACCCCTATCGGGAGTTGAACCCGAGTCTTCAGGCTGAGAACCTGACATCCTAACCACTAGACGATAAGGGCAAATTAATTATGAATTATTTTTTTGATAATTTTCTATCGCCTTTTTAAAAGCATCTAGCGCTAAAATTGAGCAATGAATTTTTTGAACCGGCAATCCGCCCAATTCTTTTGTAATTTTTTGATGAGTAATTTTTTTTGTTTCCATTATTGTTTTACCTTTTACCATTTCAGTTAAAATGGAGCTAGTAGCAATATTTGAAGCGCAACCATAAGAAAGAAATTTTGCTTGAGTAATTTTTTTTGTTTTTGAATTTATTTTTAAAAAAATAGTAAGCTTATCTCCGCAAACAAAATTACCAGCCTCGCCAATAGCATCGGCATTTTTAATTTCACCTACATTTTTTGGATGAGTAAAATATTTAATCACTTTTTTATTATAATCTATCATATTTGAATCCGCTAATTTTTCTTAAATCTTGCACAGACTTAAATAAATTTTTTAAAACATAATGAACTTCTTTTTTTGTATTAAATTTTCCGAAACTAAAACGCACACTTGAATGTGCATTTTCCTCACCTTTACCTAATGCCATCAATACATGAGATGGCTCAAGCGTTTTTTGCGAACAAGCTGATCCAGTAGAAATAGCAATGCCACTTAAACTTAAGCGCAAAACCAATGCTTCCCCTTCAACTCCCTTAAAGCTAATATTTAAATTGTGTGCTATTCGTTCTTTTATTGATCCATTAATTTCTATTCTGGAAATTTTTTTTAAAATTCCTTGTTTTAATTGATCTCTTAACTCAATTATTTTTCGCACATTTTTTTCTCGCCCATTTTCTGCAATTTTTATCGCTTCTGCCAAACCAACAATTCCTGAAACATTATAAGTACCTGGTCTTAATTCTTTTTCTTGTTTTCCACCAAACATTATTGGTTTTAATTTAATCCCTTTTTTACAATATAAAATTCCTACACCCTTTGGACCGTAAAACTTATGCGCAGACAAAGACAAAAAATCCACTCCCATTTTTTTTACATCACAACTTAAATACCCTACAGCCTGCACAGCATCTACATGAAATAAAATTTTATTTTCTTTTCTATTTTGATTAATTTTTTTTATTAATTTTCCAATTTTTTCAATTGGCTGAATAGTTCCAATCTCATTATTTACATACATTATTGAAATCAATGCTGTTTGATCTGTAATCATTTTTTCTAAATTTTTTATTTCTATAATACCCTCATTGTTAACAGGCAAATAACTAACCAAAAATCCTTGCTCTTTAAAATATTTAACAACATTTAAAATACAATGATGTTCAATATTAGAAACGATCAAATGTTTTTCTTTATTTTCAAAAGTTTTTTTTACTCCCATCAAAGCTAAATTATTGCTTTCTGTTGCCCCGCTAGTAAAAATTATTTCTTCACTTAAACAATTCAAAACCTTTGCCACTTCATTTCTTGCCTGTTCAATCGCTTTACTTGTTTCTTCTCCCAAAAAATGAATTGATGAAGGATTCCCATAATTTTCAGAAAAATATGGCAACATTTTTTTTAAAACACCAGGATCTACTTTTGTGGTGGCTGAATTATCTAAATAAACTCTCATAATTATTTATTTAACATTATTTTTATCGCCATATCAATAGCTTTTCTATCAAACCCAACAATAATCTCTCCATCAATATCTATCACTGGAATGCTTAATTGATTTGTTTTTTTTGTCATTTCAGCCATCGCGTCTGTATCTTTTGAAACATCAACGTCAACATATTCTATTCTTTTTTCTTCTAAATATTTTTTTGCCATATCGCAATATGG
>JBBTVT010000077.1:0-2396 GCA_038078655.1 Patescibacteria group bacterium | reverse complement strand
CAGCCTGTCCAGTCGAAATGACAGAGAGGAACGTTTATTTTTAAGGTTTTTCATGTAATTTTGTTGGGTATACAGGGGCGTATTGCATACGCCCATTAAATATTATCCATAAAATTCCCAAAAGAACCAAAATTTGTACCCAATCAATTAGTAGTAAAACTATACAAATATGTCAAAAGAAAAACTTATAATCAACAAGTATCATATAATTTAGCGTTATTATACAATTTATGAAACCATCATTCGACCTTGATAAAATTAAATTTGCCACAGATCAACCGACTTTCGATAAAGCCGTTGATTTGTATGAAAAAGGCAAAGTAACTCAGTTCAAAGAAGAAATTGGGGCATATTCGGCAGTAGTGCTTGGTACGCACCCCTACTGTGTTTCAATTGAGGCACGGCGTTTCGGTTTGGGAAATTGTGATTGCTATCTTGGCCAACAAGACACGCTTTGCAAACACATGGTAGCTCTGTCGATTTATGCCGTAATGGACGGTAAAGAGTTAACCAAGGAAGAAAAGAATCTAGTCAGTAGCCCTATTTGTAGCGGTAAGCTAGGAGAATTAGATAAAGAGGAATTGGCTCAAGCAAAAAAGGCCATTACCTCAGCTGTCAGCTATATAAAAGCTTATAATGTTCCGTCTCGTCTTTGGTTTTCATATCAAAATTCGCTTGATGAAGGTTGCGCTCGATTGACAAAATTGGTTTCGGATTTACCTGTAAGTGAGCAAACCGCTGATTTGTTGGTTGATTTGTTGTTGCGTCTGGATAAAAAATTATGTACTGGCGGTGTAGATGATTCCGATGGCACAGTTGGTGGTTTTATAGAGGAAATTGTGTTAATGCTTCAAGAATATGTAAAGTTTGACCAAAACTGTATTAACGCGTTTAGAAAGTTATGTAGTAAGGAAACATGTTTCGGTTGGGAGGAACCTTTGGTGAAAATTGTTGATGATGGATCAAGCTCAAAACGATAGTGAGTTTAGTGGAGGAGTAAGTTTTATCTGGCTGAATAGGCTTTAAATTTGGGATATAAATGTATTTCTCATTTTACTAAATGATGGTTCTAACGTTAGGGGAAAGTTTAATAATAGATATTTATTAACATTTTAAAAAAAGTTACTTATATATTTTAGCTTTTGCGTAAAAGTTATTTTTACCTTTTTTATATTAAAAGTGCGTAAGTTATGTTGAGGATATGATTATTAATAAACAAAATTTAATGGTGGAAGCAGGTATAAAGTATCAGAATAAAGTTGCTGGGTTATTTAAAAAATATGGACTCCAATACGAGGCTTTAGACAAAGAAAAAAAGGACAAAATGCCAGATTACTATGTTTATAAAAATAATAAAGAACAAGGATTTATTTGCGAAGTAAAATCTATTATCAGTGGTGGTTCGCAAGAAAATGGAAAGTATCTTCTTAGTACAAGAGATCCTGAATTTATGGAACATATTAAACTCGATCTTGATAATCCTAAAAACGAAGAGATAATGAAATATAATTATGGTTCTAAAAACCTGGAAAAGAAATTAAAAGAAAAATTAAACGAAGCAGTTCAACAGTATAAGAATTTAATTAGATGTAAACAAGAATATAAAGATTACCCATTTGTAATAGTAATCTGCGAAGATTTTTATGCCGAAGTTCTTGATTCATATAATCTCAAAATGATTTTTGATGACTTACAAGAAATTAGTGCTATAATAAGGCTTGAGAAAAATTATGAGAAAAAACAAGTGCACCAAGAACATCTTAAAAAGCTTAATGAATATTGTAAAAATCGCAATAAAAATTCATCTGTCAAAGAACTCAGCAAAAATTGGGAAAAAGATTGTGAAGGGGTTCCAGATACGATACGATTTAGAGTTTGGCTAAATCGTAAAGCAAAAATAAAATTTAAACCAGAAAATTTTTTTAGAAATCCAATTATAGATTAAATTTTAAAAATTTTACTTGACCGGTGAATGGACAAAAATGGAGGGGTTTTAGGAGATAAAATTTTTGCTCGTGAGTCAGCGGGTTTTTCTGTTTACTACTGCAGGTGGCTGGCAATTTATCAGGTCAGGTTTCGTTTTTGGACTGGTAGATTAAATTCGGTAAAATAAGAGTGAAAGTTTGATTAGGTTTTAATATAGGAGCCAAATTGTATGTTGTGAGTTTGTTGTTTTGGTACTTCGCTCTTGTTTTGAACACCGACGAATTTGTATTTTAGGGGAAAGTTTAATAATGGACACTTATTAATATTTTTAAAAAATGTTATCCGTGTATCTCATTTTGTACAAAGGCTTGCTAAATTTCTTAGAATTTTTTATAGAAAATTCTAAAATATATTTTATTATTTACTTGATTAGAAAGAAAAAGAAGCTTGGCTTCTTTAAATTTTATGAT
>JBBTVT010000076.1:0-4757 GCA_038078655.1 Patescibacteria group bacterium | reverse complement strand
AACGGAACCTCATACACACTGTTAAATGATGTTATAAAAACTTTCATTCCTTATTTCTTGTTTTGATTTCTGTTAAAAATTGCCATAGATAAAAAATTATAAAACTTTCCCTTATAAAAAACTTCTTCTCTCATCTCTCCTTCGGTGACAAATCCAAAAAATTTATACAAATTTACTGCTGAGACATTATTTTCGATGACACCTAAATTAATCTTATGAAGTTTTTGTTTTGTAAATCCATAATCAATTATCCATTTCATAGCGATTTTTCCGATTCCCTTACCGCGATAATTATCTTCACCAATAACAATAAACAAATCTGCATTTTTATTTGGTTTGCTAATATTTGATAACCCCACAAATCCGATTGGCTTAAAATTATCACAAATAGTGAAAAACTTTTTGTTTTTAGCTTTTTTATAATCAGCAAACCATTCCTTTTCTTTTTGCAGATTTGTTTTTTGCCCCAATTCATCACCAATGAATCTATTTACACTGGGATTACTTAACCATCTAACGCGGTAAGGAATGTCTTTTTCTGAATGTTTTCTTATTTTTATCATACAAAAACAAAATAAATTAAATTTAAAAAATTTTGCAATTTTGTACAACATCTGGGTATAGATGATGTTGTTGCGCAAATTTTTTGAATCTGATATTCCTTGTTATCGGATGTAATTAAAAGTTTTTGTTTTGCCAAATAGCAAAACGGATTATTTGGGGCTAATCTTTAAATTTTTATTGTTTTTACAAAAGGTCATGCGACTCATCAAGTATCGATGGTTTTAGAATATCATTTAATAATGGTATCGGCCTTCCTTCTAACTGTGCTTTTAATACTTCTTTTTCCCATTTATGATTCCATAAATACAATTCAGCTGCAAACATTTGTTCAAGATAAATAGAATAACTCCATGCGAAAGCAATATATATTGAAGTTATAAACCAAATTTTATCTGAAAATGACACGCCCATTTCATCCGAAAGAAAAAATAAAATAATCGGGGGAATCATAATAAGATACCAAACAAATTCAGTAAGTAAAAATCCGGTTACAAATGCAGAAAGATTGGATTTGAAAACTGCTATTCCCTTTTTTGTTGATTTCCAGAAATTTAAATTTTCCCATGCTATACCTGGTAATATTAAAAATACGATCATACGTATGCCTTTTTCTAATGCTTCAAAAAAAGCCCTTGAAAATGTAAAGCCTTGATAGCCAGCAAGCGTTTTAGCCGCATTTTCAGAGCTGTAAGATTTTTTTTCACTCCTTTCGTCTTTTGATAATAAGACTTGTATAATCAATAAAATAAACCAAATTATTGTCCAAACAATTATAATTGGCAACATTTTCAAGGTGTTATGTCTTAATGTATGCCAAAATGCGCTTTTAATGTTAATTTGTTTTCCTGATTCCAATTGTTGAATTAATTCTAGCAATACGGAACAAGAAAAAGATAAAATGAAGGCGAAAATAAAAATTACACTAAAAACGATTAGATAAATTTGTGCTTCCGAATACACATCCCAGTTAAACCAATATTCTAAATATAATACCATCGGCGCATAAATTAACCAAGTTATCAATAGTGGGACGATAAATTTAGGGTAGTGATTAAATACTTTCATTGATTCTCTCACTAATTGCCATCCACTTTTAATTCCTTTAAACATAAAATAAAAATTAAAATTAGCCTTAAATAATCTCGCCGAAGGCAGAAAAAATTTTAATTATTTCCGATAACTCGTTTCTATACGAATTGAATATATGATATTGACCTTTTTGCATTATCATACGAACCCCGTTAGAAATTTATTTTTTTACACTTTTACTATAAATTATTTTTCAAAAATTGTAAATTTGCTGTACAAGATGAGTATATAGGTAATACTTTTGAAAATTCTAATGCTGTATGTTTAAAAATTAAACCTCTAAACATAGGCGATGTTGTAATAGCAATATGAGCGGAACGGAACCTCATACACACTGTTAAATGATGTTATAAAAACTTTCATTCCTTATTAGAAATTTTTATTTCCCTGTTCGTAAAATCCAAAACTTTAAAATTATTTTTTTGCAGATATTCTTCTGTTACTTCGTAAAACACTGGTGCGAAATTTCTGGTAATTTCTTCGATTTTTTCAGCTTTACCGTTGATTTTTGTTTCTTTATAAATTTCATTATATCTGAAATATTTTTTACCTCTTTTGATAAAAAAATGATTTTTTTCAAATACATGAAATTTTTCAGGTATTGAATGAGGAGACAGTATTTGTCCCTTCAGATAATTATCGGTAAGCCATATTTTTAATTGTAATGGATATATTGATTTGTTTTTTATTTTCAGATCAATAAAATTATACAAAATAGTCGCACCTCCACCAAACGGCAAAGTTCTGCCAGAATCAGGAAAAACATCCATAGAATGATGATGCCTTTCTACTGCCTCAAATGGTATATGTAAAAAAATCCAGTAAAGAAAATTAGACAGTTGGCATAATCCACCACCAATTCCCTCAATAATTTTGCCGTTTGATAGTAACATTCCATCAACATATCCATTTTCATATTTTGGCTTACCAATAATCTTCCAAAGCGAAAAAACATGATTGGGCTCTATAACTATGCAGTTTAATCGTTGAATTGCTTGTTTTAAATTTATAATTTTCTGTTCTTGTAGCTTTGGATTACTATCTCCGAGCCTGCGCCTTAAAACTGATTGATGTCTGGCTACCACGCAATCAAAAAAATCATTTTTTCTTTCATGTTTAATTCTAAAATCGAAAAAATTTTGTATATCTCTTACTTTATGACGCAAAAAAATAATTGGCTTTTTTAAAAATGGATATTTTTTGGAAAGAGCAATTCTTTTTGGATTCTCGTAATTGTAGATACGCTCGGCGATTTCTTTTTCTATTTTCATCATAATTGATTAATTATATAGGAAGGGAAATAGAAATTTCATATCAATTTAACACTTATAAAAAACACTATAGCTCTGCACTCTTATTTATATTTATCCCAAAAACGATAATGAAATTTAGTGTTATTTAAATAATCAATAAATTTGTTTATTGTGTAACATATATCCACAATTGATTTGTTTTTATCAAGGCTATTTAGAAATCCAACTATTTGAGAAATCCAACTTCCGAAATATTCCATTAGAATTTTTATTTTTAGAGAACTATGCCATTTTAATTAATTTCAATTCCGGTTGTTTTTATTTTATAGATAAGAGAACTATATTTATCTTTAAAATCGTTTGGACTAAAACCAATTGGACCCATAGCATATTTTGTATTAAAGGGTTTTTTAAATGATAAATATTGCAGCGCGTCAAAAGCATTTTTAAATTTTGTGGAAATAATGCATAAATCAATATCACTCCATTTGTGTTATTTGCCTTTTACAAAAGAGCCAAAAAGTATTACCTTTTTAATTGGCAATTTATCATCTTTAAGTATTTTAATATATTCATTGATTTCTTTTTTTACTTTTTGAGGTATTGTTTTTTTAAGCATAAATATGTTCGTTTATTTAATTCATAAATTTTAAATTTTTAAAATCAATACTAATTTTATTTGTTACATTAATTTTCTAATTTCCAATTATTAAATTTTTTGAATTGCAATTCCATAATTTTATAATGATTATTATATCATAATATCACAATTTTTTTTAATTACCACTTTTGTTTGTCGTGTGTCGTGGCCACATGATAATGTCATCCTACTATTTCGGAGGTCGGACCTCCGATAGTTGAAAGTTGGAAAATCGTACCGTCGGAAGTCGGACTTCCCAAATATTTCAAATAAATATTTAAAAGAAAAAAAAGACCTTTCCGTCCCTTTTGTTAAACAATTTATTAAAACTCAAATTTAAATTAATTTGATTATTTTATCCAAGGTAAATTCATACAACGTATCGTTACTAAACACCCGGAAATAACATACCTACTTTATCATTTACTTTATCATTTAACTTTTCAATATGAGATTCTAATTTTTTTATTGTTTCTGAAAGTTCTACTATTCCTTGTTTTAAACTTTCATTTTCTATTTTTAAACTCTCTTCTAAAATATCTATTTTTTGTTCTAATCTTTCCAATTTTTGTTCTAATTGTTCTCTTTCTTGTTCTGGTTTAAACTTTAATTCGTTCATAAATTTTATATTAAAAATTAAATTAAATTAAATTAAATTAAATTAAATTTTAATACCATATTTTTAAAAAATAGTAGATGGTAGAATACATTTTGTGATTTTCTGTAAAAAAATTTTCAAATAAAATACAATCTCAACTTTACAACAATCCATTTTTTTGACTTTTTGTATTTTCTTTATATAATATATATGTTTAGGCAAGCTGGATAATCGCTCTTTTTTTAAGAGAGGAAAGTCCGAACACCCGTTTGATGTTTATCAAACGACAAAGACAGTTGCTAACGGCAACCAAACAAATTTAATATTTTTTATTAAATAAGTTTAGGGAAAGTGCCACAGAGACAATACCGCCATATATTGTTTATTTATTTAAACAATATAAGGTAAGGGTGAAAAGAGCGAGGTAAGAGCTCGCAGATTTTGGTGGCGACATCAAAATGGGGTAAACCCTGTCTGGTGCAAGGGCAAACATGGTAGCCCGCTTGATCTTAATGGCAACATTAAGACTAGATAGATGATTATCACTCCAATTTTTGGAGAACAGAATTCGGCTTACAGGCTTGTTTAAACATTTTAAAATTTTTTTATTTTT
>JBBTVT010000075.1:0-1407 GCA_038078655.1 Patescibacteria group bacterium | reverse complement strand
ATTGATAAAACTGGAAAGTTATCTAAATTATCAACTTCTTCAGGTAATATATTAAATTTAAATTCAACTCGATTAACTAGCGATTTAGCAAAATTAAATTCAGCAACAATAAATAAATTAACTGTTAATGGGGATAGTAAATTAAAAAATTTAGAGGTCGCATCATTAGAGGTTGCATTAAACGAAATAGTGAGAGGCGGATTAAATGTAAAAGGAAAAACAGAATTAAAAAATTTAGAAGTAAAAGAATTAACCTCTTTATTGGCATCTTTAAATGTTGCAGGGGATTTAAATTTAGGAAAAGATAAATTTATTATTGAAGCTGAATCGGGAAATGTAACAACTCAAGGAAATATTTTTACAAAAAAGGATTTAGAAGTTATAGGCAAGGCGACAGTAAGAGGCGATTCTGTTTTAGAGAGCGATGTAAAAATTGGCAAGGGATTATTTGTTGATGGTGAAACAAAATTAAATGGATTATCTATAACTGGTAGTATAAATGTTGGCGGTAATCTTTCTGTTAGTGGGACTTTTTCTCCTCAAAGCATTAGCACGGGAAGTATTTCAACTAGTGGATTAAATGTATCTGGGCATAGTTTTTTGGGTTCTTTAGGTGTTTCTTCAAGTGCTAGTCTAGGAGATTTAGGAGTAGCTAATTCTACTACTTTAGGTAATAGTTCAAGTAATACATTAAAAGTTAATGCAACTTCTACTTTTAATGCTCCAGTAACCATAGGAAGTACTTTAAATGTAACAGGGAAAACTGTTATTGGCGGAAATTTAGATGTAACAGGGATTGTAACATTTGGTGGAGCTTCTTCTTTATATCAACAAACAATTGTTGTAGCGAAAGGAGGAAGTATTTATTCAACTATTAAACAGGCGTTGGATTCTATAACTGATAATGGTCCTAATAAAAGATATTTAATAGAAGTAAAGCCGGGGACTTATGAAGAGAATGTTGTAATGAAAGATTATGTTGATATTGTTGGCGCTGGACCAGAAGTTGTAATTATTAAAACAAACAATCCAACTGGAGCATTAATTGATGCTTCTGTTGTTGTTAATCAAGGGCGTTTAGAAGGTGTAACTTTAGAAGTAACAAATGATGCCACTGGGATTAATATAATTAATATTGGCGCAGGCAATTTAATAATTGATGAAACAAATATCATTTGGACAGGAACTGGCACTGCAACTGGTATTAATGTTACTACTGGTTCACCAACTATTTATCGTTCAGATATTTCAGGAGTAGCCAATGGCGTTGTTCATAGTGGTGTTTCTGGCGTAACGACGATTACTCAATCTGTTATTACTTCTACGGTTAACGATGTTAAGGTTGCAGGAACTGGAGGGAAGGTAAATTCTTCTTACAATAAATTAAAAGGTGCTGGAAATAATTTA
>JBBTVT010000074.1:0-16177 GCA_038078655.1 Patescibacteria group bacterium | reverse complement strand
TTCGCTCGGGATGACACAGTACGTTTCAAGGTTGAATCTTCAAACATCCACAAAAAATGTAACTCTAACTCCACAACAGTACAAAATTTGCTTTAATTATCCAAATATGTTAAAATATTTGTAAATTTATTTTTTCGCCTATGGCGATCAGTTTTTTTGTCTATTTTTAGACCTTAACTGAATTTTATATATTTTTATTATGTTAAACAAAACAATAAAGGAGGCAATTATTAAAAAATTTGCTATTCACAAAAATGATACTGGATCAGTTGAAACTCAGATTGCCGTTTTAACAAAAGAGATTGAAGAGTTAACTAAGCATTTGGAAAAAAATAAGCATGATTTTTCTTCCAAATATGGTTTATTTAAAAAAATAGGTCATAGAAGAAAATTATTAAAATATCTTAAAAAAGAAAAACCAGCTAATTTTGAAAAGATCAAAGCAGATTTAAAAATTTAATATGACTAAACACAAAGATCAACGAATCGGAGTTTTTATTGATGTATCAAACATGTATCATTCGGCTAAAAATTTATATCAAGCAAAAGTAAATTTTAAAAAAATTTTAGAAATAGCAACGGCTGAAAGAAAATTAATTCGAGCAATCGCTTATGTTATTAAATCACAAACATTTGAAGAACAGGGATTTTTTGACGCATTAATAAAACAAGGATTTGAACTAAAAATAAAAAATTTACAGCTTTTTTTTGGGGGAGAAAAAAAAGGCAATTGGGATATCGGAATGGCTATAGACAGCATCAAATTAGCAAATCGCTTAGATGCTGTTATTTTAATAACAGGAGATGGTGATTTTTGTCCTTTAATTGACTATTTAAAAGAAAATAAAGGATGTCAGGTAGAAGTAATCGCTTTTTCAGAAACAGCTTCTTCTAAATTAATTGAAATGGCAGATGATTTTATTGATTTGAGCAAAAATAAAAATAAAGTTTTAATAAAAAATGAAAAACCTCTATTTCGTTCTCAACAAATAATAAAACCTTATGGAACAAAAAAATAAAAATGAATATAAAGCCGATCAAATCATTATTCTTGAGGGATTAGACCCTGTTAGGAAAAGACCTGGAATGTATATCGGTAGCACTGGAACAGCGGGCTTACATCATTTAATTTGGGAGGTCGTTGATAATGCTATTGACGAAGCAATGGCTGGTTTTTGTGATAAAATTATTGTTGAATTATTGCCAGAAAATAAAATTAGAGTAACTGATAATGGTAGAGGCATCCCCGTGGACATTCACAAAACAACAGGCACTTCAGCCTTGGAAGTAGTAATGACAAAATTGCACGCTGGCGGTAAATTTGAAAAGGGGGGATATAAGGTTTCTGGTGGATTGCATGGTGTAGGAATTTCTGTTGTTAACGCTTTATCCGAATGGATGCGAGCAGAAATTCATCGAGATGGAAAAATTTATATTCAAGAATATGAAATAGGTAATCCTAAAAAAAATGTAGCTATGGTTGGAAAAATAGAAATTCCAAAAGATTCAAAAATGTTTTTTCCAACAGGCACCACAATCACATTTCAACCAGACCCAACAATTTTTGATAAAATTGTTTTTGATTGGGAAGAAGTTTTATCTCATCTTCGCAAGCAAGCATATTTAACCAAAGGAATTAAAATTATAGTCATTGATAAGCGAGAGGATAAACAATTTCCACTTGAATATCAATTTTATTTTGAAGGTGGCATTGCTTCTTATGTGAAACATTTAAATTATCACAAAGAAGCTAAACACGATTCAGTTTTTTATATAGAAAAAGAAGCCAATGACATAAAAGTGGAAATTGCTTTACAATATACCGATGAATATAAGGAAACTATTTTTAGTTTTGCAAATAATATTTTTACCGTTGACGGCGGAATGCATTTAACTGGATTTAAAAATGCTTTAACAAAAATTTTAAATGGATACGCACGCAAACAAAATTTTTTAAAAGAAAAAGATGAAGGTTTAAGCGGAGAAGATGTGAGAGAGGGGTTAACAGCTATTATAAGTATAAAAATTGGAGAACCACAATTTGAAGGGCAAACAAAAAATAAATTAGGAAATCCAGAAGTTCGTTCAATTGTAGACTCAATTTTTAACGAATCGTTTAATATTTTTTTAGAAGAACATCCTCGAGATGCGGAAAATATTTTAAATAAATGTATTTTATCTGCTCGAGCGCGTTTAGCCGCTAGACAAGCGAGAGAAACAGTTTTGAGAAAAGGAATTTTAGAAGGAATTACATTGCCTGGGAAATTAGCAGATTGTTCAACCCGAGACACTAAAAAATCAGAAATTTTTATCGTTGAAGGCGATTCCGCCGGTGGATGCTTTGGAGGTGATACAAAAATAATGTTAACAGATAATCGGAATTTAACTTTTAAAGAATTAGTTCTGGAACATCAACTAGGAAAAAAGAATTATTGCTATACCATTAAACAAAATGGAGAAATTGGAATTGAATTAATCCAAAATCCTAGAAAAACAAAAGTTAATGTCGAAGTTATAAAAATAATACTTGATAATAATGAAGAAATAGTTTGCACTCCTGATCATAAATTTATGTTAAGAGATGGAGATTATAAAATCGCTAAAGATTTAAAAAAGGAAATTTCTTTAATGCCTCTTTATAAAAAATATTCTGAAATAAAAAACAGAATAACCATTAAAGGATATGAGATGGTTTTGAATCCTCAAAATTCGAAATGGATTTTTACTCATTTATTAGCCGATCAATATAATTTAAAAGAAAATATTTATTTAAAGGAAAGGGGCGACACTATTCATCATTCTGATTTTAATAAATTAAATAATAATCCAGATAATTTGATAAGGATATCAAAGAGTGATCATCTTGCATTGCATTCAAAAATTTTAGAAAAAACAATTCACAGAGAAGATGTAAAAGAAAAAGTTAGACAAATTCATAAAACAAAACAATTTCGTGAAAAAATGAAAAAAATAATGAGCAATCCTGAAATAAAAAAAATATTAAGCAAAAATGCTAAAAAACAATGGGACGATTTAAATTTACAAAAATGGCGATCAGAAACAACAAAAAAGCAATGGACCGAAGAGTTCCGTAAAAAAAGAAAAAAAACATATAATCAAACTTATTTAATAAAAGCATTGAAAATTTTATCTTCAATTTATATTAAAAATAAATCAATTGACATACAGATTTATAATCAAATACGAAAAAAGAATAATGACAAAAGTCTTATTAAATATGAAACAATTTGTCAAAGATTTTTTAATAACGAAGAGGCAAAATTAAAAGAAGCGGTTTTAAATTATAATCATCGGATAAAAGCTATTATTCCATTAAAAGAAAAAGTCGATGTTTATGATATTGAAGTGCCTAATACTCATAATTTTGCTTTGGCTAGCGGTATTTTTGTCCACAATAGTGCGAAACAAGGGCGTAATAGAGAATTTCAAGCAATCTTGCCACTAAAGGGTAAAATTTTAAATGTGGAACGGGCGCGATTAGATAAAATGTTCGCCAACAATGAGATTAAATCATTGATTATCGCTCTGGGAACAAATATTGCCGAACAGTTTAATTTAGAAAAATTAAGATATGATAAAATTATTATTATGACTGATGCCGATGTTGACGGCGCGCATATTAGAACATTGCTTCTAACCTTTTTTTATCGTTATTTTTCTGAATTAATTAATAAAGGGCATCTTTATATTGCGCAACCCCCGTTATATAAAATACAAATTAATAGACAGGCAAATTATGCTTATTCCGAAGAAGAAAAAGAAATAATTTTAAAAAAAATTGGAGACAAATCAGTTGATATACAACGTTATAAAGGTTTAGGAGAAATGAATCCAGAACAATTATGGGAGACAACGATGGACCCGCAAAACAGATTGTTAAAACAAGTAACAATAGAAGATGTGGAGCTAGCTGATGAGATTTTTAACATTTTAATGGGTAGCGATGTATTGCCTCGAAAACATTTTATTCAAAATCATGCAAAAAATGTAAAAAATTTAGATATCTAAAATTTTTTTATGTCAGGACATTCAAAATGGACACAAATAAAAAGACAAAAGGGAATCACTGACGCAAAAAGAAGCAATCTTTTTACTAAATTAGGAAAAATAATTTCTATTGCTTCTCGTGAAGGAGGTGAAAATCCAGAAAGCAATTTTAAACTTCGTTTAGCGATAGAAAAAGCCAAAGAGGCTAATATGCCAAAAGAAAATATTGAACGAGCTGTTAAAAAAGGAATTGGAAAAACAGAAGATGCAAAAATAGAAGAAATTATTTATGAAGCATTTGGACCAGATGGTGCGCCATTAATTATTGAAGTTTTAACTGACAATAAAAATCGAACTGTTTCCAACATTAAAAGTATTTTAAATAAATACGGAGGAAACTTAAGTAGCTCTAATAGCGTATTGTGGATGTTTAAAAAAAATGGAGTTATTAGAATAAATAAATCAACTATTGATAATTTGGAAGATTTTGAATTAAAATTAATGGATTTACAAATTGAAGATGTAGAAGATGAAGAAGAGGAATTAATTGTTTATGTTCAACCAGAAGAATTACAAAAAATTAAAGAAGAATTAGAAAAACAAAAAATTAAAATTGATTATGCTGAAATTGAATGGATAAATAAAGAAAAAAAAGAAAAAAGTGAAAAAACACAAGAAAAAATAGAAAAAATACTTGAAGAATTAGACAACGATCTGGATGTAAATAATATTTTTTATTAATTTTATGATTATTCTTGGCATTGATCCTGGACTTGCTATTACTGGTTATGGAATTATAAATAAAGCGGAAGATAAATCACAAGAAATAAAATTAATTGATTATGGTTGTATTTTTACAGATTTAAAATTATCAACAACTGAACGTTTAGAAAAAATTCATTGCGAATTAACAAAAATTTTAAAAAAATATCAACCTGATAGGGTTGCTGTTGAAAAAATATTTTTTGCAAAAAATACAAAAACAGCTTTAAGTGTTGGCGAAGCAAGAGGAGTTATTCTATTAACAATTGAACAAAAAAAAATTCCATTTTTTGAATTTACTCCGCTTCAAGTAAAACAGGCTGTTACAAGTTATGGTCGCGCAACAAAACAACAAATTCAACAAATGGTTAAAATTATTTTAAATTTGAAAGAAATTCCAAAACCAGACGATGCGGCTGATGCATTAGCAATAGCAATTACTTGTTTGCAGACAAAAAAATATTAACTTTATGCACAAAAAAGTAATTGAATTAATTAAACTTTCAAAAAAAATTATTAAGCACGCATCTCTAGAAAATGGAGCTATCGTGGCCGCAAATACAGATAAAAGTTACTATTCCCGAGAAGCGGCAAATTATCGTTGGGTTTGGCCTAGAGACGCCGCTTTTATTTGTGTTGCAGCGGATATTTTAAAAATTCCCATTCAAGAGCCATTTTTTAAATGGCTTTGCGACCGACCGCAAAATTTTAAAAAAAATAAATGCCTTTATGCCAATTATGCTACCAATGGGCGATTTGGCAGTATGGGGGGGGCATTTCAACCCGATCAAGCAGGCTCTATGCTTTGGGCTATTCATCACCACTATAAAAATAATTTTAAAAAAGCTTTAAAATTTAAAGACTTAATTGAAAGACTATCTGACGGATTATGTTCTAATTGGGGAGGAAAATTTTTTATTCCCAATGCAATAGATATTTGGGAAGAAAGTGAACGTCGCACCTCAACGCAAATAGAAAATAATCACACTTATTCTTTGGCTGCTTGCGCCAAGGGACTTTTACTGGCTAATGAAATAATTCCTAATCAAACATGGGAAAAAACCGCATCGCAAATGCTATCCAAAATTGATGAAGCCTATAACGAAAGAAATAAATTTTTTTATAGAAATCATGGAAAAATAGACGACCTTAATATTGATGCGTCTTTACTTGGTTTAGTTTGGCCATTTGAAATTTATAGCACAACAAATAAAAAAATAATGAACACTATCAAAAAAATAGAAGAAAAAATAGTGATAAATTATGGAGTTCACCGTTTTGAATTTGATTATTATGATAGTGAAGGCACAGCGCAAGAAGGTGGTGGCGCTTGGCCAATATTAAATTTTTGGATGTCAATATATTGGAGTGTTAGGAATGACAAAAAAAAAGCAGAAAAATATTTTAATTGGGTATTAGACAGAACAGATAAATATAAAAATTATTTGCCAGAACAAGTTTTCCCAGATTTTAGAGTAGGAGTTTATCCTTTAGTTTGGAGTCATGCAATGTTTATTATTGCAAGTAAATATTTAGGATATTTAGAAAAATAAATATATATTTATATGATTATTAGAATGGTTCTCCTGAGAATTTTATGGGTAATATTTAATGGGCGTATGCAATACGCCCTTACGAATTAATGATTTGTTGTTGTAGGGGCGCGGCTTGCCCGCGCCCAGGGCGACCGCAAGGGTCGCCCCTACGGAATTATAAATTCAAAACATTTTGGATTTTGAAAATTTAGATTTGAGATTTATTTTGATATTTGTTATTTGGATTTTGGATTTTATTTGGGAATATTTGGGAAGTCCGACTTCCGAAACTTTCGAAAATTGCCGTCGGAAACAGAAAATCGTATCATTGGAAGTCGGACTTCCAATGATAATAGTTCCTTAAAACTAGATAGATATTTAAATAAATAACGAGCCTTGTCTTAGAATTTTTAATTTATTCTCCGCAACTTCAACGATGGTTGATGGTTTATTTTTTGAAAGTTTTCCAATATCTATAATTAAATCAATTTGTTGTATCTTTTTTCCAAATTGTTTTAAAATCTCTTGCTTAGAATAACATTCTGTTTTATTGGAAATATTAGCCGAAGTAGCAGTGATTGGTTTATTAAATTTTTTAACTATTTTAATTGCCATTTTATTATTTGGCATTCTAATACCAATTTTTTGTTTGCCAGCTGTAAGAATATTAGGTAATTGATAAATATTTTTTTTCTTTTTAACAACCAATGTTAATGGTCCAGGTAAATATTTTTTAAACAATTTTTTTGTCTGCAAATTAAATACGCCTATTTCTTGCGCCATTTGTAAATTTTTTACAATAACTGATATTGGCTTTTTAAAATCTCTTCCCTTTAAAGCAATTAATTTTTTAATTGCTTTTTTATTTGTCGCATCAACTCCCATACCATAACAAGTATCTGTCGGATAAATAATAATTCCACCATTTTTTAAAACATTAATCGCTTTTTGAATAATATTATTTTGAATTGACATAATATAATAAAGAACATAAGCCAGCAATAAAAAAAACACTGAACCATACCCAAAATCCTGTACCAAAAATAAAAAATAACAAAAAAGCAATAAAAGCAATAAATATTTTCCCAATAATTAAAGATTGTTCAAAAAATATCATATATTTTAATGTTCCGTATTTTTTAGCCATTTTATATGTATGCGCTATCAATGGAATATGAATACCATTAAGAGTAATTGTATTAAATAATTCTATTAAAAAAAATCCTATAGGGCTATTGATAAATCCTCGCGCAAGCCATAAAATAAAATGTAAAAATAAACTTTTTTTTAGCATTTTTTTCCCATTACCATTATCAAAAGAATAACCAATGTAAGATGTAACAAAAATACTAACTATTAAAGATAAGGAAATCAATCCACCAATGATTGAATAATTTTTTATACTTAAAAAAATAAAAATAGGCCAAATAATTAAATGAATAATTTCTTCTCCAAATCCCATAAATTTCCACATATCTTTTCTATTTTTTTGACAAAACAACCGCTTAAAACAATCTTTATAAGAAAAATTTTTTCGAGATACAAATTGTTCTTTTGTTGTAAAAAGCGGAATAATAGAAGCAGAAAGAATGCAGGCAACAATAATAAATAAAATATTAAATCCAAAAGAAACAATAATTAATCCTCCCAATAATGGGCCAACTGCTCCAAATGTTAAGTCTATTATGTTAATAATACCTACCTCTTTTCCTCTTTCCTCGTCTACGCCATATTTAGCAAAATTGGCGTGATAGCTAGGCCAACACAGCGTTTTGTAAATAATTAAAAAAATAAACGCTAAAAAAATAAAAAAGAAATTAAAAGAAACACAATAGAGCGATAAAAAATATAAAATACAAAATGGGATTGAGAAAAAAATTGAATGTTCAAATCCAAAACGATTAATAATTTTACCGCCCAGTGGCACTATAAAAAAATACACGAAATAATTTAATACGAAGAAAAAAAGAATTTGCGGAATTGAAAAACCTAATTTATAAAAATAAAGAGGTTCAAAAATAGAAATCATTGACAAAGCAAATGTTTTAATAGCAATAGAAACATATAATTCAGCAATTTCTCTTTTTAAAAATTGAGGAAAAATTTTTTTAATCATAAATTAAATAACAATATTTACCAATCTCTCAGGAACAAAAATAATTTTTTTTATTTGTTTTTCGTCTAAAATCCATTTTTTAATTTTTTCATTTTTAAAAATTAATTCTTTTATTTCAATTTCGGAAATGTTTTTTTCTACTTTTATACTATCTCTCATTTTTCCATTGACCTGAATAACTAATTCAAACTTTTCTTCTACAATCAAATTAATATCATATTGTGGCCAAGATTGATTAAAAATACTTTCTTTTTCGGAAATTTCTGGATGTAATTGATGCCATAATTCCTCACAAATATGTGGAGCAATTGGCGCAAGAAGTTTTAATAAAATTAAAACACTGTCATTAGAAATTGGAAACTGTGAATTAAAAATTTTATTTGTATATTCCATCAAACAACTAATAACTGTATTAAATTTAAAATTTTCAACATCATCCGTCACTTTTTTTATTGTTTTGTGAGTCAATTGTTCCATATCCTTTGAATATTTTGCTTGTTCAATTGTTTTGATTTTTTGTGTATTATTTTGTGCTTGATATTTTTCAATTATTTTCCAAACCTTTTGTAAAAATCGATATGTTCCGACTACTCCTTGATCATTCCATTCAACATCTTGTTCAGCTGGTCCCATAAAAAGTTCATACACGCGCATTGTGTCCGCGCCATATTTAGCAAAAAAATCGTCTGGATTAACAACATTCCCTTTTGATTTGCTCATTTTTGTTCCCTTATAATAAATCATTCCTTGGTTAAATAAACGCGTAAATGGTTCATTAAATTCTATTAGATTTAAATCACGCATTATTTTAGTAAAAAAACGCGCATACAATAAATGTAAAATTGCATGCTCCACCCCTCCAATATATAAATTAACTGGCAACCAATAATTTATTTTTTCTAAATCAAAAATTTTTTCAGAATTTTTTGGATCGGCATATCTAGCAAAATACCACGAGGAACAAACCCATTGAGATATTGTATCTGTTTCTCTTTCAGCATACCCCCCGCACAAAGGACATTTTGTTTCAACAAATTTATTAATATTAGCCAATGGAGATCTTCCATCTAATGTAGGACTAAAATTTTGAATATTTTTTGGTAATTCAATTGGTAAATTTTCCTCTAGCAATGGAACCTCTCCGCATTGTTTGCAGTAAACAATAGGAATTGGCGCTCCCCAATATCTTTGTCGAGAAATTAACCAGTCCCTTAATTTATATTTTTTTGTTCCATAACCCATTGCTTGATTTTCTAACCATTGAGTAATTTTTTCTCGCGCAACAGAAGAATGTAATTGGTCAAATTCTCCAGAATTAATTAAAATCCCATCATCAACAAAAGCATCATTTTCAACAGAAGATTTTTTATCATTAGATTTTATTACTTCAATAATTTCTAAATTATATTTTTTAGCAAAAGCAAAATCTCGTTCATCATGAGCTGGCACAGCCATAATTGCTCCTGTGCCATATTCTAATAATACATAATTTGCAATCCAGATTTGGACTTTGGATCCATTCAAAGGATTAATTGCATATGATCCGGTAAATACCCCTGTTTTTTCTTTTTCTTGCGATGTTCGTTCAATTTCAGAAATATTTCTAGACTCTTCCACGTATTTTTCCACATCTATTTTATATTTTTCAGTAGTTAAATAAGGGATTAGAGGGTGTTCTGGAGCTAAAACAACATAAGTCATTCCAAATACTGTATCAACTCTTGTTGTATAAACTTTTATTTTCACACAATTTTCTATTGTATCAATATTTCCTAACCACTGTTGTGTAAATTTATCAATTTTTTCTAATTCTATTACATCCTTTTCTCCGTACAAAACATTTAAAAAAAATTCAGTTCCATTGCTTCGTCCAATCCAATTTTTTTGCATTGTTTTAACCTTTTCTGGCCAGTCCAAACTCTCTAAATCATCAATTAATTTATCTGCATATTTTGTAATTTTAAAAAACCATTGCTTTAAATTTTTTTTAATTGTTAATGTTCCACATCTTTCGCATTTTCCATCAACCACTTCTTCATTCGCCAAACTAGCTTTACATGATGGACAAAAATTTACTGGCGCTTCTTTTCTATAAGCCAATCCATTTTTATATAATTGCAAAAACAACCATTGCGTCCATTTATAATATTCTGGTGAAGAAGAATTAATTTCCCGATTCCAATCGTACATAAATCCAGTGGCTTGAAGTTGTTTTTTTATATTTGCAATATTTTTTTGAGTGCTTTCAATTGGGTGAACCTTATATTTTAGTGCAAAATTTTCAGCAGGTAGACCAAAAGCATCCCATCCCATTGGATGCAAAATATTATATCCTTCCATTTTTTTCTTTCGAGCTATTGCGTCTGAATAAGAATATCCTCTTAAATGGCCCACATGCAATCCCTCGCCAGATGGATAGGGAAACATATCTAAACAATAAAATTTTTTCTTTTGAGGATCATCGTTTGTTTTGTGGGATTGATTTTTTTCCCAAATCGCCTGCCATTTTTTTTCTATTTTTTGATGATCGTAAGACATAAAAACAATTATTAAAAAATAAAACTATTTTTAGTTTATCATAAATTATTGCTTTTTTCAATTAAATTCTGTAAAATTTATTTATTAATTTATAAATTATAATTTTATTTTATGGAGATAACTTGGCTTGGACGGTCTTGTTTTAAAATACAAAACAAAAACACAACTTTAATCGCGGATCCTTACGATGGCACTTATATTGGATTAAAGCCTTTAAGTAGATTAAAGGCTGATATTGTAACGTCAAGTCATGAACATCGCGATCATAATTATATTGAGGTAATTTCAGGGGTTGAAAATGAACCTCCATTTGTTATTTCTACTCCAGGGGAATACGAAATTAAAAATATTTTTATTTATGGCATCCCTAGTTTTCATGACAAAAATCAAGGAACAGAGAGAGGGCCTAATACCATTTATTTGATTAAAATAGATGAAATTACAATTGCGCACCTCGGAGATTTGGGGCATATTTTATCAGCTGAACAATTGGAAAAAATAGAAAAAGTGGATATTCTTTTAATTCCAATTGGTGGAAATGTTACAGTTGACGCCAAGGAAGCCAAACAAATAATTGGTCAGATTGAACCAAAAATTATTATACCAATGCATTATAAAGTTTCAGGATTAAAAAATGAGTTAGATGAAATTGATAAATTTTATTTAGAAATGGGCATCAAAAAAATGGATTCAATAAATAAGTTAAAAATTTCCAAAAAGGATTTGATTAGTCAAACAGAAATGAAAATAGTAGAAATGATTAACTGTTAAAGCGTATTTATTATGAGTGAGAAAAAAAAAGAATTTATATTGTGGGTTAGTGTTTCAATTATTGCAGTTATTATTCTTATTTTTTGGGGAGTTTTTTTAAGGCAACATTTTCTTTCACTAAAATTGCAACCAGCAAAAAAAATAAGTCCTGAAAATGCGCAAATTAAAGAAAATTTAACAGAATTAAAAAAATCATTAGAAAGTGTTCAGCAAAAAATTTCAGAAATTAAAACGATTGAACAAAAAGAAACAATTCCATCAGAATTATCTCCAGAACAAACTAAAAAAATTAAAGAAGAAATACAAAAGGCTATTAAGCAAAAACAATAAATTTAAATCAATTTGACGGACGTAGCTCAATGGTAGAGCGCTAGGTTGTGGTCCTGGTGGTTGCCGGTTCGAATCCGGTCGTCCGTCCCAGTAAAATCAGCTTGTAGAAATATAAATTTTAAAATTACCTATTCTATTATATGTCTAAATCAGACATTCTACAATTGGCCAAGGGGGTGAGAGATTTTTCACCAGAAGAAAAAATTGCGCGAGAAAAAATTGTTAATATTTTAAAAAATGTTTTTGAAATTTTTGGCTATTCGCCAATAGAAACCCCTATCTTAGAGAGGTTTTCTTTGTTTTCTTTTAAACATGTTCAAGGAGAAAATGCAGATATTTTAAAAGAATCTTTTAAAATGACAGATAACGGTAAGCGAAAATTAATTCTAAGAACAGAGCTTACGATTCCACTTGCTCGTTTTATCGGAATGAATCAAAATCTTAAAATGCCATTTAAACGTTATCAAATTGGACAAGTATTTAGAGATGGCCCGATTAAATTAGGTAGATATAGAGAATTTTGGCAATGCGATGCTGATGTTGTTGGAATAAAAAATGAAATTATTGATGCTGAAATTATTGAGTTAGCGTTGGAAGCATTTAAAAAATTAAATTTAGAAGTTGAAATAAAAATTAATAATAGAAAAATACTTAATTCTATTTTGGACCAAATTAAAATTTCTAAAACGATGCAGGATCAGGTAATTATATCAATTGATAAATTAAATAAAATTGGCGAAATGGGAGTGAAAGAAGAATTGGAAAAAAGAGGTTTATTGCGCGAAGATATTAATAAAATTTTAAAATTAATTAATATTGAAGGAAAAAATAATCAAGAAAAAATTAATGCACTAAAAAAAATATTAATTAATCAAGAAGGTTTGTTAGAAATAGAAAAAACCTTGTCTTATTTAGGCAATAATGATAATATAATTTTTTCTCCTAATTTGGCTCGTGGTTTGGCATATTACACAGGCAATGTTTTCGAAATATTTTTAAAAGATAAAAATAAAATTAATTGTTCTTTGGCCGGCGGTGGGAGATATGACAAAATGATTGGTAATTTTTTGGAATCTGAAAAAGAAATCCCAGCGATAGGAATTAGTTTTGGATTGGAAACAATTTTTGATGCTTTAGAAATTTTTCAAAAAAATAACAAAAAAACGGTGGTTGAAATGTTGTTTGTTCCAATCGGCGAACAAAATATTAAGCATGGATTAGAAATTGTAAAAAAATTAAGAAACAAAGGATATAAGGTTGATATGGATTACTTATTTAGATCGCCAAGCAAAGCATTGAAATATGCAAACGATATGAACATAGAAAATGTTTTGATCTTTGGCGATGACGAGAAAAAAAATAATGAAATTTGTGTAAAAAATATGAAAACAGGCGAACAAAAAAATATTAAGATAGAACAGTTTGCTTTAAAATAATAAAATTTAATTTGGTTCTTCAGACAATTCTGTGGGTAGATAATGATTTTAAATTTACAATTTCGTAGGGGCGTATCGCATACGCCCATTAAATATTATCCATAAAATTCCCAGAAGAACCTTTAATTTACAACATTGATCTATTAAAAAAATACGCAAATTAAATTTGCGTATTTTTTTTAAAGGTAATGTTTGGTTCTTTGTCATAAAACGGAAGCAACATTTTTCCTGGCTTTGCTTTAATAATTTTTTTATTTTATCACCGACATATAATTTTTCAGCATGAATATGGAGTCGGCTTTCAAATAATTTCTAATCCATGCTTTTTCTTTTTCGCCATCAACCAATTCTCCTAATCCCTGCAACATCTGATTGCCTTTAACTTTTTCTATGAAGGCCACGCAATCCGCCAAGTATTCTTTGGTGGTTTTCCCAGTCCTTTCTTTAATAACTTCAGCGTTAATATCCCAGTTACTTTTGGCAAAATAATGGATATCGTAGATATCTCTCATGGCAGTTTCATTTCTTAAAGTCAAAGCCGAGAGCTTGCTGGCAAACAAATAGTCTTTTTGAGCGACAAACATTGAGATACCTAAATATTCTTTTAACTCATAGTGATCTTGAATATTTTCTACCAGCTTTCTAACATTAATCTCAACTTTAATATTGTGGTCATCATCACCGTAGGAGAGTAGGACAAAAACTGTAAACCTTTTTATGTATTGGTCTTTGACCTCTCCATACTTGCTCAAAATACCAACGATTTTTTCAAGCACTAATTTTTGATTTTCATCATTTACCACCAGCAAATCAAAATCCAAGTCAACAGAAAATCTCGGCAAGTTATAAAAAAAGTAAGCGCAAGTACCACCTTTGAATCCCAAAAGCGGACTGATTGTAACATCGGTATAGATGTCCTTCAAAACCTGACCCATTATTAATTGATGTTTTTCTCTATTAAGCATAATTTTTGCGATACTTAGCTAATCTTTTTATTAATTCCTTGTTATTATAAATTTTCACCAGCTCCTCGCACTTTTCCCAGTTGATTGATTTCAAATTATCAAAGTAGTAATTTGGAAATAAATAAATCATATCTAAAAATGCTCGTTCAGTGGTGGCCACGCTGTAGTTATCTTTAATAACAATGCCAGCGGGATTAAACAGAACAAAATCTTTTAATTTTCTGAAAGTAAAAGTATTTTTATCTATTGTCATCGTTTTTGGCCACTTGGATACCACAAAAATTGTATCGTAGTGTTGAAAAATCACACCAGCCTCTCTCAAAACTGTTTCAAAACTGATATAAGAGGGAATGTAGATACTGGTTGCTAACTCCTTAGGATTGTAATCTTTATTTTTGGCAAAAACTCCCCGAGTCAATCTGATCAAAGCTTTTTGTTTTACATAATAAGCGGTCTTGGCATATAAGCTTTTCTCATTATTCTCTTGCCAAATTAAAGCCAGATCCTTATTAGATAGGATGGTTTTAGGGGATTGATATAATTTTACTATTAAACTGTCCATATTGATAATGTTTGATGGAACTGATAATTATTCACAGTTCCATTGTATATTATTACAAAAAGTTAGTCAATGCATTGCACTGGTCTGTCAAGTAGATGGTAGAATACATTTTGTGATTTTGGGACGTTAAAAAGCGAAAAATGCAAATATTTTCAGAATTATAGAACTCTAGTTAATTCTGCTCAAGTCCAGGAACATAATTGACACTTTTTAATAAATAAATTTGCTGATCTAGAACATAAAAATACGCAAATTAAATTTGCGTATTTTTTTTAAAGGTAATGTTTGGTTCTTTGTCGTAAAATGGAAGTAATATTTCGTTTGGTTTTACTTTAATAAGTTTTTTATAACTGAGTTCAATTAATTCTTTTGTATTTTTAAATTCATCTAATTTAATTCCCACAGCAGGAATTTTTAAAATATAAGCCATTGTATTGGCAATAATAACTCCTATTCGCAAGGCAGTAAATGGACCAGGACCAATGATTGTTGCGATACCCTGTAAATTTTTCATTTTGCATTTATTTTTTGCAAATAGTTTATCAATAGTTAATAGCAATTTTTCAGCTTGATGATAATTTTTTTTAAAACTATGTTTAAAAATTAAAAAAGTGGAATGATTATTAAAATTAAAAACTATCAAAGTTGTTTTATTTTTTTCCGCGGTGTTAATTATAAAAAACATAAAATTAATTAATGGGCATGAGAGGATTCGGACCTCTGACCTTTGCAATGTGAATGCAACGCTCTAACCAACTGAGCTACATACCCAAATGTTGTTAAGTAGATGATAGAATGCATTTGTGCTATTTTGGTTTCTTTTAATTTTTCCTAATTTTTTAATTTCATCAATGGGAAAATTTGACATTCACGCATTGATTTGTTCATTAAAAACGCGAAGACGCGTTCTGACATTCCAAAACCGCAAGTTGGAGGCATACCGTATTCTAACGCTTCCACAAAATCATAATCATACATTTGCGCTTCTTCATCTCCTGCTTCTTTTAATTTTTGTTGTTCATTAAATCTTTGCGCTTGATCAATTGGATCATTTAATTCGCTGTAGCCATTACCTAATTCTGTACCAGCAACAATGGGTTGAAAACGTTGTGTAATTTCTAAATTTTGATCATCTCTTTTTGCTAATGGTGAAA
>JBBTVT010000073.1:0-1657 GCA_038078655.1 Patescibacteria group bacterium | reverse complement strand
GGATCCAATAGAATATGGCAAAGATTATGATTGGAATAAACCGTTTTTTGAACAATTTAAAGAATTATTATTTTCTGTTCCTCATATTTCTATTTTGAACGCTAACACAGTTAATAGCGATTGGGTTAATCAAGAAACTGATGATAAAAATTGTTATTTAAATGTTGGCGGTCATTTTAATGAAGATTCTGCATATAACACTTATGAATTGTACGGTAAAGATTGTTTTGATAATTTTTTAATATTGCAATGCGAACTTTGTTATGAAAATATATTTTGCAAGCGATGTTACAAAACTTTATTTTCACAAAATTGTTTTGATTGTTTAGATACTATTTTTTCTTATGATTGTAGAAACTGCCAAAATATTTTTGGTTGTGCTGGTTTAAGACATAAACAATATTATATTTTTAACAAACCTTATTCAAAAGAAGATTATCAGGAATTTTTTAAAAAAAATTCTTTGACTTTCCATAAAAATTTTTTTTCTTTAAAAGAAAAAGCCAGAAAAATTTGGTTATCAGTGCCTTATCGAGATACTTTAATTGTCAAATCAGTTAATTCGTGGGGCAATTTTATTGATGAGTCAAAAAATGCTAAAAATTGTTGGAATGGCGAAAAAATAGAAGATTCTAAATATCTTTTTATTACAGGCTGGATAAAAGATAGCTATGATTGTTCTTGTGTTGCTTTTACTGAATTAAGTTATGAAATAGCGTCTTCAACGGGTTTTTATAATTCAAAATTTTGTTTATTTAATCTTACCGGAGGAGCTCCGGGGAAAATGAGTTGTTTTAATTTAGAATATTGTTACGGAGTTGTAGGGAGCAATAATTGTTTTGGTTGCGTTAATTTAAAAAATAAAGAGTATTGTATTTTAAATAAACAATATTCAAAAGAAGAATACGAAGAATTAGTTCCAAAAATTATTGAGCATATGAATGAAATGCCGTACATTAGTAAAATTCAAAATGCAAAAGTCTCTACCTACGGCAGATCCACCGCAGGCGGAAAAAATCAAAATAAAGAAAAAATAAAAACAAAAGAAATTGTTTATCAATATGGAGAATTTTTTCCAATTGAATTTTCTTTGTTTGGTTATAATGAAACTGCTGCTCAAGATTATTATCCATTGAACAAAAAAGAAGCTTTAGAAAAAGGTTATTCTTGGTCAGATTATGAATCAGATATAAAATACGATTTTTCTGATTATCAAATTCCTGATGATATTTCTGAAGTTAAAGATGATATTTTAGATAAAATTTTAAAATGTGAAATTACCGGCAGAGCTTACAAAATTATTCCAATGGAATTGGAATTTTATCGTAGAATGAGACTTCCAATTCCTAAAAAATTTCCGCTTCAACGTCATAAAGAAAGAATACTTCAATTACCTCCGAGAAAACTTTTTCAAAGGCAATGTCAAAAATGTCAAAAAGAAATTCAAACAGTTTATGATCTCGATAGACCAGAAATTGTCTATTGTGAAAAATGTTATTTAGCGGAAGTGGTGTAAATTAGCTAAAAAACACGGGTTGAACCCGTGCATATTTATGAATCAACTTGATGAACAAATTAATTATTGGAAAAAATCCGCGGAACGAAATTGGAAAACAGTTTTAAGTTTGTTTAAAAATAAACATTATGACGCATGTCT
>JBBTVT010000072.1:0-3267 GCA_038078655.1 Patescibacteria group bacterium | reverse complement strand
TATGCAAAAAATACGAAAAATAATTATTCCGGTTGCTGGTTTAGGAACTCGTTTTTTACCTTTTACAAAAGCCCAACCAAAAGAAATGCTTCCAATTATTGATAAACCAGTTGTTCAATTTATAGTGGAAGAAGCAATTACTTCTGGAATTGAAGATATTATTTTAGTTACAAATCAAAACAAAAGAGCAATTGAAGATCATTTTGATTCTTCTATTGAACTTGAGCGAGTTTTAAAAGAAACAGGAAAATTAGAACAATTAGATGAAATTAGAAGAATTTCAAAGTTGGCTAATTTTATTTATATTAGACAAAAAGGACCGCGTGGAAATGGAACTCCAATTTTAAACGCGAAACATTTAGTTAAAAATGAATCCTTTGCAGTCGTTTGGGGAGACGATATTTATATTGGTGAAGAAAAACCAAGAATAAAACAAATGATAGAAGTTTATGAAAAATATACGGATCCCGTTTTAGGTTTAAAAAAAACAGACAATGAAGGAACAAAAAAATATGGAATTATTGATGGTCAAAAAATTGAAAAAAATGTTTATCAAATAAATAAAATAGTAGAAAAACCAGGCCCTCAAAAAGCACCATCAAAATTAGCTTGTGTCGCTGGTTATATTATTACTCCGGATATTTTTGATTTTTTAGAAAATATTCCTTTAAGAAATAATGAATTATGGCTAGTGGACGCGATTGATAAATTAATTCAAAAAAGATCTGTTTATGGCTGTTTAATAGACGCAAAATATTATGATACTGGATCAAAAATAAATTGGCTTAAAGCAAATATTGAATTTGGTTTACAACATCCGGAAATTAAACAAGAACTTAAAAAATATTTAAAAAGTTTATGACAAATTCCATTAAATTTAAAATTATTATATTAGGACTAATTGGAATTTTTTTAACCACGACTGGTTTTGGATGCAAATTTTTGTCAAAAGAAATTCGTGAAGCAACAAAACCAGTAGAAATAAATTATTGGCGCGTTTCGGATAATGAAACGGTTTCTCAAAATAATTTTTCAGATTTAATTAATAATTATCGAGTGCTTCATCCAAATATTAATATTATTTATAAAGAATTACGCTCAAAAGAATATGAGGAAGAATTACTCAATGCATGGGCTGAAGATCGAGGACCAGATATTTTTTCCATTCGTAATACATGGGTAGGTAAATATAAAAATAAAATTTTACCAATGCCCAAAGAATTGATTATTCCTCAAATAATCACCACGGGCGCCGTTAAAAAAGAATCCAAAATTGTAATACAATCAAAAATAACTCCATCTTTAAAATTGCTAAAAAATAAATTTATTGATATCTTTTACAAAGACGCAATTAGAGAAGAGCAGGTTTATGGCTTACCATTGTCTACAGATTCCTTGGTTTTATATTACAACAAGGATATTTTAAATAATGCAAATATTCCATTGCCGCCATCAACATGGTCAGAATTTATTGAAATGATTCCAAGCGTAACCATTATAGATAAAGATGGAAATATTATTCAAGCTGGAACCGCATTAGGAACTGCGAAAAATATTACAAACGCCACAGATATTTTATCTCTTTTAATGATGCAAAATGGAACAAAAATGGTTGATGAAAATAATCGAGCAATTTTTAATACCTCACCTCAAAACCAAGAAAATATTATTCCGGGAGAACAAGCCCTGCTTTTTTATTCTGATTTCGCCAATCCAATAAAAGAAACTTACACATGGAATGATGCAATGCCCCAAGCCCTTGATTCATTTATTCAAGGAAAGTTAGCTTTTTATTTTGGTTATTCCGGCGATCTTTCTCAAATACAAAGTCAGGCGCCAAAATTAAATTTTGCAATCGCGCCAATGTTACAAATTGAAAAAAATTCAGAAATTAATTATGCTGATTATTGGTTAGAAACAGTATCAAAAAAAACCCGCTATCAAAATGAGGCCTGGGATTTTATTTTATTTATTACTCAAGAAGAGCAGGCACAATCATATTTAGAAAAAACAAAAAAACCCACTGCGTTAAGGTTGTTAATTAAAAAACAAATGGAGGATTATGATTTAAGTATTTTTGCCAAGCAGGTACTTACTGCTCAAAGTTGGTATCGCGGAAATGCTGGCGATTCTATAAAAAAAATATTTGGCGATTTAATTGATGAAACTTTAAGAGGTGGCACAGAAATAAAAATTTTATTAAATTTAACTGCAGAAAAAATTAATCAAACATTTTAAAATGCAAAATTAAAAACGAAAAATGCAAAACAACAACCAAAAATTTAAAATACCTTTGCGTATTTTTATGTTAAAATATTAACAATTTTTATGTCTCATCAAAAAAAAATAATCACATTTTTTTTAATCATATTTCTTTTTTCTTTCATTTTTATTCCGCATTTTGCAAATGCTCAAAGTACTATTTTTGGCGCATTGCCTGGATGTTTTGCAAAGGGAGATTGTGAAATCTGCGATATGATTGGAATGATAGTTGGCGCAGCTAAATGGGTTTTGGGAATTGTTGGGGTGTTGGCTTTGTTACTTTTTATTTATGGAGGTTTTACTCTCATTCTTTCAGCTGGAAGTGATGAAGCTGTTAAAAAAGGAAAGGAAATTTTAATTGGAACATTAATAGGAATGTTTATTGTTTTTGCTGCCTGGCAAATTGTTCGATTAACTGTTGCAACGTTGAAAAATGATGGAGGATTAAAAATTTCGGGTAAAGATTGGAGTAATATTTGCGCAGAAAAACAGTCTGTAACAGTAGAGTCAGCTCAAAATCAACCAGCAAATACAACTCCAAAAACAATACCACTAGCCTCGGGAAGCGTTGGGCGAGGAATAGCATGTAAAAAAAATAAAGACTGTATCACCGGACTTACATGTGCAACTCATTTAAAACAATCTGGAATAAAAATATGTATCCACAATAAAACACTTAAAAAAAATGATTCATGTATTCCTGTTTCGGATAAGAAAACGTCAGAATGTAAAAGCTATACTTGTAATAATGGAGCTCCTGGCACAACTGACTGTAATGAAAATATAATATGTGGGAAATGCCCATAAATCTAAAATAATTTAATTCTAATTTTTATCTCATTTTATGAAAAAAAAATCTTGTATTTTATTTATTTTATTTGCCTTTTTATTTTACATTGCGCCAATAGCTTTAACTATATCGCAAAATAACGATATTATTTCTATTATTAATATAAGCACTGTAACAGCAGGAGATACAGCTCTAACTGACCCCCTTAATCTTAC
>JBBTVT010000071.1:0-11781 GCA_038078655.1 Patescibacteria group bacterium | reverse complement strand
TAATTTCTGATTTTCAAAAATCACCAGGCTCACCCATAGAATTGTCTGAAGAACCTAAAAATTAAGTTTTATTTAAAAATTATAAAATTATAAAATTTTGCTTTTGTATCGTTGGAAGTCCGACTTCCAATATTCTTCCGAGCTTCCGAAATTTATTTTTGTATCGTCGGAAGTCGGACTTCCGACAGTTAAAAAAATAAAATTAAATCATTTTAAAATTAACAAAAAAAAATGAAAAAATCAAATTTTTAAATTCTAGAGATTAAACCTCTAAAAGATTTTAATTTAATTAAACTTATGATAAAATATAAAAATATGATTCAATATATTGAAAAACAAATTAAAAAAATTATTTTTAAGAAATTTAATACAAAAATCAAAGAAAAAATAATTTTGGAACAACCGCCTGAATCTAAAATGGGAGATTTTTGTTTTTCTTGTTTTTTATTAGCAAAAGAAATAAAAAAATCCCCAAAAGAAATTGCTGAAATTTTAGCTCAAGAAATTAAACCAAACAAAATAATAAAAGAAACAAAAAGCATTGGTCCGTATTTAAATTTTTTTATTCATCGAAAAATATTTTTTGAAAATATTTATAAAAATTTACAAGAAAAAAAAGAACAAAAAAAAACATTGCCAAAAATAATAATTGAATTTTCCTCGCCAAACACAAATAAACCTTTGCATTTGGGACATTTTAGAAGCAGCATTTTAGGAATGTCCTTGGCTAATTTATTAGAAGAAAATAATTATAAAATAATCAGAATTAATTCAGTTAATGACAGAGGTATTCATATTTGCAAGGCAATGTTAGCCTATCAAAAATGGGGAAGGAACAAAACTCCAAAAAAAGAAAAAATTAAAGGTGATCATTTTGTTGGAAATTTTTATGTGCTTTTTGAACAAGCTGCAAAAAAAGAACAAACAGAAAAAAAAATAGAAAAAATCACAGAAACAACGCTCTATAAAGAGGCATTAAAAATGCTTAAAAAATGGGAACAAGGAGATAAAAAAACTATTGCGCTATGGAAAAAAATAAATAGATGGGTTTTGAGTGGCTTTAAAAAAACCTATCAACAAATAGGGATAAAATTTGATAAATGGTATTTTGAAAGTCAAACTTATAAATTGGGACGAGAAATAATTTTAAAAGCTTTAAAAAATAAAATTTGCTATAAAAGATTGGATGAAGCGATAGAAATTGATTTAACTCAACATGGATTGAACAAAAAAGTTCTGTTACGCCCAGACGGAACAAGTGTTTATGTCACTCAAGATATTGGATTGGCTAAATTAAAATTTAACGAATTTAATCCTGCTCAATCAATTGTTCTCACCGGAACTGAACAAATTTATCATTTTCAAGTTTTATTTAAAATTTTAGAACTCTTAAAGTTTAAATGGGCAAAACAAAATTTTCATTTAACCCACGAATTAGTTAATTTACCAGAAGGAAGAATGAAATCACGAGAAGGTAACGTGGTTGATTCTGATAATTTATTAGATGAAATGCAACAAATGGCGCAAAAAGAAATTAAAAAAAGAAATCCAAATATTTCCATTAAAGAACTAAGCCAAAGAGCAAAAAAAATTAGTCTAGCAGCAATAAAATTTCATTTATTAAAAGTAAGTCCGAAACAAGTAATTTGTTTTGATCCTAAAAAATCTCTTTCTTTTGAGGGAGCAACTGGCCCATATTTACAATATACGTACGCGCGAATTCAAAGCATTTTGAATAAAACATTAAATAAAAATAATGACGAGAAAATAGATTTTTCTTGTTTAGAAAAAGATGAGGAATGGGAAATAGCAAAATGTATTTTTAATTTTTCCGACATCGTAAAAAAAGCAGTTGAAAATTACAATCCGGCAATTTTGGCTGAATATTTATTAAAAATAGCTTCCCATTTTAATAAATTTTATCATGCTCATTCAATTATTAAGGCTGAATCAAAAAAAATACAAAAGGCTCGTTTAATTTTAATTCAATGCGTGGCAATAATTTTAAAAAAAGGCCTCAATTTGTTGGGCATTGAAGAAATAAAAAAAATGTAAAAACATATTATTTATAAAACTAAGTTTATAGATTTAACATAATATTTTCCTTTTTTCTATTTTTATTATATTCTCTATTTACTATTTTATTTTTAATTTTTTATGCAAGATTTGATTAATAAAATTAAAGAACTGAGAAAAAAACTTTCAGAGACTGGGAGGTTTCTTTGACTTTGCCAAAAAAGAAATAGAAATTAAAATTTTAGAAAATGAAATGACCCAGCCAAATTTTTGGCAAGATCAAGAAAAAGCAAAAAATAAAAGCAAAAAACTAGATAATCTAAAAGAAGAATTATTGACTTGGGAAAAATTAATTCAAGAAACAAACGATCTATTAGAAATTTCTTGTTTAGATAAAGAAGCAAAAGACGTTTCCTTAAGAAAAGAAATTGAAAAAAAATTATATTCTTTAAATAAAAAATTTGAATATTTTGAATTTTTTATTTTATTTAATAAAAAATATGATTCTTATAATGCAATCATAAATATTCATGCTGGTGCTGGTGGCGTTGATGCCCAAGATTGGACAGAGATGCTACTGCGAATGTATTTAAAATTTTGCGAAAAAAGAAAATGGCAAGTAAAAATCATTAGTGAATCAAAAGGCGAAGAAGCGGGAATAAAAAATATTACATTGGAAATTCAAGGAAATTATGCCTATGGATTTTTAAAGTCTGAGGCAGGGGTTCATCGTTTAGTTAGAATTTCTCCATTTGACGCTGAAAAAATGAGGCATACATCATTTGCTTTGATTGAAGTTCTCCCTGAATTAGAAGAGTTAGAAGAAATTAAAATTAATCCAGAAGATTTAAGAATTGATACTTTTTTAGCTTCTGGGCATGGCGGACAAAATGTTCAAAAAAACGAAACTGCAGTTAGGATCACTCATTTACCGACTAAAATTGCTGTAAGTTGTCAAAATGAACGATCTCAACTTCAAAACAAAGAAATGGCAATGAAATATTTACAAACAAAATTATATCAACGATATTTAATTGAAAAACAAAAGGAAAAACAAGAATTTAAGGGCGAATTTAAACCAGTTGAATGGGGCAGTCAAATTCGTTCTTATGTATTACATCCATATCAAATAGTCAAAGATCATCGAACCAATTATGAAACAAATGAAATTGAATCTGTTTTAAACGGGAAAATAGACAATTTTATTGATGCATATCTAAAAATATAAACGATTAACAAAACTTTAGCAAAAATTATTTAAAAAATAAAAGAAAATATAATATGTGGCCTGGTAGCCAAGCAGTAAGGCAGTGGTCTGCAAAACCATTATTCGTGGGTGCAATTCCCGCCCAGGCCTCCAAATTATTTTATGCTTAAATTTTACAACACTCTCACTCGAAAAAAAGAAATTTTTAAACCAATCAAAAATGGTTGCGTTGGAATTTATACTTGCGGGCCAACCGTTTATAATTTTGCTCATATTGGAAATTTTCGCGCTTATATCTTTGCCGACATTTTACATAAATATTTAAAATATAAAAAATATAAAATAAAACACATAATGAATTTGACAGACATTGATGACAAAACTATTAGAGATTCCGCCAAGGCCAAAATGAGTTTAAAAAGTTTTACCTTAAAATATACTAAAGAATTTTTTAAAGATTTAAAAACCCTAAATATTCAACGGATTTCAAAATATTCAAAAGCAACTGATCATATAAAAGAAATGGTTAAAATGGTTGAGGTTTTAGAAAAAAAAGGATTTGCTTATGAGAAAAATCATTCAGTTTATTTTGATATTTCTAAATTTAAAAATTACGGAAAATTAGCAAAACTTGATTTTAAAAATTTAAAAGCAGGAGCCCGCGTTGATTTAGATGAATATGAAAAAGATAATCCAAGTGATTTTGCTTTATTAAAAAGATCAACGTTAGACGAATTAAAAAGAGGGATTTTTTATAAAACAAAATGGGGTAAAGTTAAGCCGGGTTGGCATTTAGAATGCTCGGCAATGTCAATGAAATATTTAGGCGCAACGTTTGACATACACACTGGCGGCATTGATTTAATTTTTCCTCATCATGAAAATGAAATCGCCCAATCAGAAGCATTCTCCGGAAAAAAATTCGTTAATTATTGGTTGCATAATGAACATTTATTAGTTGATAATCAAAAGATGAGCAAATCATTGAAAAATTTTTATACTTTAAGAGATATTCTTGCAAAAAATTATTCGCCAATGGCAATTCGTTATTTATTATTATCCACACATTATAGACAAAAATTAAATTTTACTTTTAATGGATTAGAATCAGCAAAAAATGCCTTAAAAAGATTAAAGGAATTCGTAGAAAAACTCAAATGCCAAATATCAAATATCAAAACCGTATCTCAAAATCCAAAACCAATTAAAAATTTAATTTCGGAAACAAAATTAAAACTTGAATCGTCAATGAATGATGATTTAAATATTTCGCAAGCATTGGCGGTAATTTTTAATTTGGTTAAAGAAATAAATATTTTGATTGACAAAAATCAACTTTCTTCAATGGAAGCAAAAAAAATTCTTCAACTAATAAAAAAGCTTGATCAGATTTTAGGATTAAAATTAACGGAAGAAGAAAAAAAAGAAATTCCAAAAAATATTTTGGATTTAGTGAAACAAAGAAGCGAGGCGCGTAAAAATAAAGATTGGCAAAAAGCGGATGAAATTAGAAAAGAGATTGAAAAATTAGGTTATCAAATTGAAGACACAAATAAAGAAACAAAAATCAGTTTTTAACTTATTTAAAACTGTTACCAACAAATGCGTTAATATTTTTGCAAAAGATAAGATACATAGGTAACACTCATATTTTACCAAAATTCAAAATTAGGTAAAATAAAAGTGCTAATCTTTAACATTGGAAGTCCGACTTCCAATGTTAACTTCCAATTTTAATTATGAATAATAGAATTTTTTTAAATAACAATTTTTATCACATTTACAATCGTGGAGTAGACAAAAGGGTTATCTTCCAAAATCAAAAAGATCATTATAGATTTATTCATGATTTATATGAATTTAATAATAAAAATCCTGTTTTAAATTATATTCAACCAATGCGTAAAAATATAAATATTGAAAATCCGACTTCCAAAAAAAGAAAATTATTAGTTGATATTATGTGTTTTTGTTTAATGCCAAATCATTTTCATTTAATTTTAAGACAAAAAGTTGAAAATGGTATTACTGAATTTATGAGAAAATTAGGAACTGGGTATACCAATTATTTTAATACCGAATATCAAAGAAGTGGTGTTTTATTTCAAGGTAGATTTAAAGCAATTGATATTCAGAAGGATGAATATTTAATGCATCTTTCTCGCTATATTCATTTAAATCCTATAGAATTAATTGAAAATAATTGGAAAAAAAATGGAATAAAAAATTACAAAAAAATAAATGATTTTTTAGAAAATTATCGATGGTCAAGTTATTTAGATTTTATTGATAAAAAAAATTTCCCCTCAATTATTAATAATGATTTTCTTATGAGTTATTTTAAAGGAGGCAAAGATTATAAAAAATTTATTTTTGAATTGATTTTGAATGATTTTGAAAAAATTAATAATATTATTTTAGAATAATATTGGAAGTCGGACTTCCAATGTTTAAATTTTTTAATTTATTTTATTTCATTTATTTTATTATTTCTGAAATAATTATTTTTCAGAAAGAAAGAAAAAAAATATGAAAATTCAAACTAATTCACGAAAATACGAAGGCCAATGTAAATTTTGTAAAAATGATTTTACAAAAAAAGAAATTACGCAACATCTTGATGTTTGTCAAAATAGAAAAAAAGATAAAAATATAAAAAATTTAAGATTAAGAATTATCTATCCATACATAAAAAAATTTTGGTTGATAGTAGAAGTTAATGAACAGGCCAAATTAAAAGATTTAGACAATCTAATTAGAAATGTCTGGGTTGAATGTTGCGGTCATTTAAGTTTGTTTGGCGATTATAAAAATGAAATTGGTAAAGCAAAAATTATTATTGATACATTAAATTTAGGAGATGCGGTTAATTATATTTATGATTTTGGCAGTTCTACAGAATTAGTTATTGAAACATTAGAATATACTAATTATCAATTAAACAAAAAGGGGAAAGTAGAATTGGTTGCTAGAAATTATTTACCATTTTCTAATTGTGTAAAATGTGGCCAACAAGCAACTCAAATTTGTTATGCTTGTTACGAGCAAGAAGAACCTTGTTTAATATGCGATATATGCGCTAAAAAATATCATAATGAAGAAAATGAAAAAGAGGAACATTATATTTTACCATTAGTCAATTCTCCTCGTGCCGGTATTTGCGGTTATAAATCTTCAGAACCATTGGATAAACTTTTCTAAAATTAATTTTGAATTTAATTTACTTTTTCTAAAGTATGTCAATTTTTTGAACTAAATGAACAATTTTAAAAGGCGCTGAAAATACTTTAAAAAGAATAAAGGAATTCGTAGAAAAACTCAAATGCCAAATATCAAATATCAAAACCGTATCTCAAAATCCAAAACCAATTAAAAATTTAATTTCGGAAACAAAATTAAAACTTGAATCGTCAATGAATGATGATTTAAATATTTCGCAAGCATTGGCGGTAATTTTTAATTTGGTTAAAGAAATAAATATTTTGATTGACAAAAATCAACTTTCTTCAATGGAAGCAAAAAAAATTCTTCAACTAATAAAAAAGCTTGATCAGATTTTAGGATTAAAATTAACGGAAGAAGAAAAAAAAGAAATTCCAAAAAATATTTTGGATTTAGTGAAACAAAGAAGCGAGGCGCGTAAAAATAAAGATTGGCAAAAAGCGGATGAAATTAGAAAAGAGATTGAAAAATTAGGTTATCAAATTGAAGACACAAATAAAGAAACAAAAATAAAATTAGGATTCTGAAGTCGAGTATTTAATCTATTAATTCCCATACATTGTATTACCTGAAATAAATCTGGCGCTTGTCTACGCCCTGTCAATAATACCCTCAAAGTCATTGCAATATCTCCTATATGCCCCTTATATTGCTCTTTTTGTTCCTTGTAAGATTTAATATTATCCGCATAACCTAAAAATTTTGCCATTTCTTTTAGTTTAAAAAACCATTCCTCTTTATTATCTTTCTCATTATAAATTAATAAAAACTGTTTGGCTATTTTTTCTATTTCTATTTTTTCTATGCCTGGCAACAATTCGTTTAAATTAATTTTATTTTTTTCAAAAAAATCATCAAAAAAATATTCTATTTGATATTTAATATCCGACCATTTTATTATATCTTTTCTTGGTTGATTTCCATCTCTCTCTATTGAAAAAATTTTTTTTACATATTCTGAATCATTTTGCATTCTTTTCATTAAGTCCATGTCGTATTCTTTTGCCCAATTAAAACATTGTAAAAAAACCTCTTCGGTAGATAACCAACCAATATAATCCTTACAAACATCCTCTATTTTTTGCATATCTAACAATGGACCAGCGCTCCCGCTCAAATGTTTCAGGCTAACATAAAATTTTTTATTATCAACCTTAAGATTTTGTTTGCGCCACTCTTCAAAACCTGAATCAATTAAATTAAGCAAGTATTCAATAATTGCTTCGCTTGGATAGCCATCTTTAATATAATAAAAAACATCAGCTTCGGGATCTTTTCGTTTACTTAATTTTCTTTTTGAATTTCCTTCCAGCTTGTTAATTGTTGGAATATGTCCGTATTGAGGTGGATCCCAACATAAAGATTCAAACAATTCAAGATGCAATGGGATAGATGATAACCATTCTTCTCCTCGTAAAACATCTGTGGTTCGCATTAAATGATCGTCAACCACATGAGCAAAATGATAAGTAGGCAAACCATTAGATTTAATAATTACAATATCTTGATCATTTTCAGGTAAAAATAATTCACCCTTGATAAGATCATTAAATTTAATTTTATTTCCATTGCCATTTGACTTAAACCTAATAACAAAAGGTTTATTTTTATTTAACGCCTGCAAAATCTCTTCATTTGATTTTTCTCTGCATTGCGCCCATTCTCCATAGTAACCTGTTCTGATTTCATTTTTTTGTTGCGCTTCATTTATTTTTTTTAACTCATCTAAAGAACAAAAACATGGATAAGCGCGCCCCTGTTCCAAAAGTTTTTTTGCAAAAATTTTATATATTTGTTCTCTTTTGCTTTGTTTGTAAGGACCATATTCCCCTTTTTCTTCGCCAGATAATGTTTCTCCTTCATCCGCAAAAATTTTAAATCTTTCAAAAGATTCAATAATTAATTTTGTCGCTTCAGCTATTTCCCTTTTTTTATCTGTATCTTCTATGCGAATAAAAAAAACACCATTACTTTGATGAGCCAATCTCTCTGATAACAACGCCGTAAAAATTCCACCAATATGAACAAACCCAGTGGGACTAGGCGCTATTCGAGTAATCTTGGCTGATTTTTCCATGTTCCTCACTGGATATTTTTTTTCTATACATTCAGAAGCATTCTTAATGTCTGGTAATAATTTTTCGATTATTTCTTTTTTTATTTTATTCATAATACAATTATTTTAATCTTTTTTCGCAATAAAAACAAGGTTATATCCTTTCCACCAATTTGTTTTTTTGCCTTTTTTGGTGTAATATTTTTCTATCACATTAAATTTTACTTGTTTAAAGCGTTGCGACAATTCATTCATTGTAAATGCGTGATAATATCTACGAATTGTTTTATCTTTTAATTTCCAAGGAATTAACAAATCGCCAAAATCCAATTTTACTTTTTTCTTTGAAAAAAAAGAAATAATTTTTTGAAAAAAACTTTTAACAATGAATAAAAAATATTTACCTTGATATAAATTCCAATTAGTCATGATTAAAATGCCATCTTTTTTTAAAACTCTTTTTATATTTTCCAACACGCGAATTTGCAATTTTTTTGATGGAATATGATTTAAAGTGGCAATACAAAAAACTACATCAAATTTCAATTCTTCAAATGGCAAATACAACGCGTCCCTAACAAAAAATGTAGCGTCTGTCGCTCTATACTTTTTCCTTGCTATATCAATTAATTTTTTACAATTATCAACGCCGATATAATCAATTTTTTTATTTTTAAATAACTCAAAAACACGGCCATTGCCACAACCCAAATCTAAAATTTTATCGCCATTTTTAACATATTGATCAAACCCTTTTAAATCCTCCCAAAGATTTTTTCGTGTATGGCTAAAAATTTCCGCTAATTCTTCATAGTCTTCTTTGGTTTTTTCTAATAAAATTTTTATTGTTTGTAAATTCATATTTTATGATAGACGTTATTGTTAAAAAAATAATCAAACTAAAACCTCAAAATCAATTAGAACTTTCAAAAATAAAAAGAAGAATTTGTAATGAATTTAAAGTGGTTCCATTTCCAAACTCAGATCTTTTTGAGGAATATCAAAAACTTTTAAATAAGAAAAAAATTTCTCAACAAATTTGGTTAGAAGATTTGCTCAAAAAGCACCCAATTAGAACTCTTTCCGGAGTAGCTGTAATTGCCATTTTAACCAAGCCCTATCCTTGCCCCGGAAAATGCCTCTACTGTCCAACCGAAAAAGAAATTCCAAAAAGCTATTTATCCAATGAACCAGCTGTAATGCGAGCAATTCTCTGTAAATTTGATCCCTATAAACAAATTCAAACGCGATTAAAATCATTGGAAGCAACGGGACATCCTACCGACAAAGTAGAATTAATTATTATGGGTGGAACATGGTCTTATTTGCCCAAACAATATCAGACATGGTTTATTAAACGATGTTTTGAAGCTCTAAATAATCAACATACTAAAATAAAACAAACATTGCAAATGTTGCAAAAAAATAATGAAAAAGCCAAACATCGATGCGTTGCATTAACATTAGAAACGCGACCTGATTTTATAAATTTAAAAGAAATAAAAAGAATGAGAGAATTAGGTTGCACAAAAATAGAATTGGGAGTGCAGGCTATAGATGATTTTATTTTACAGAAAAATATTCGCGAACACAAGGTGCAACAAATAATCCAAGCAACAAAATTGCTTAAAAATGCTGGCTTTAAAATTTGTTTTCATATGATGCCCAATCTGCCATATTCAACATTAAATAAAGATTTAAAGATGTTTAAAGAATTATTTAGTAATCCAGATTTCAAACCAGACTTATTAAAAATTTATCCCTGTGTGGTAACAAAAAATTCAGAACTCTATAATTTTTGGAAACAAAAAAAATACAAACCATATTTCACCAAACAACTCGTCAATCTTTTAATTAAAATTAAAACGATTATTCCGCGTTATGTGCGAATTATTAGAATTATTCGCGACATTCCATCAAATAGCATTGAGGCTGGAAATAAGATTTCTAATTTGCGAGAGGTTGTTCAAAGTGAAATGAAAAAACAAAAATTAAAATGCCAATGTATTAGATGTAGACAAGCAAAAACACAAGACGCAAAATGCAAAATACAAAATTTAATAATGTTCACTGAAAAATATGAGGCATCAAATGGAACAGAATATTTTTTAAGTTTTGAGGATTGCAAACGAGAAACTTTATACGCCTTTTTACGATTAAGAATATTAAATGAATTTGACGAACAACTTCCTGTTTTAAAAAATTGCGCGATTATTCGGGAAGTACATACCTATGGACAAGCGGTAGCAATTGGAATAAAAGATAAAAAAGCGATTCAACATTTTGGTTTAGGAAAAAAATTAATTAATGAAGCGGAAAAAATTGTTCAAAATCTTGAAATAAAAAAAATAGCTGTAATTTCTGGCGTCGGTGTTCGAGAATATTATAAAAAATTAAATTACAAATTACAAAATAGTTATATGATAAAAAAAATAGTTTAATTTTTTCACTTTTTATTTTTTATTTTTTTATGTTACAAAAAAAATATCCCAAACTTATTGTTATTTTAGGACCTACAGCCTCTGGAAAAACAGAATTAGCTTTAAAATTAGCAAAAAAATTTAATGGCGAAATTGTCTCAAGCGATTCACGACAAATCTACAAAGAAATGTTTATTGGCACAGCCTCTCCATGCTCAAACAAACTAAATGATAATTTAGAATTTCAAAAACCAATTTATATTGCAAAAATTCCTCACTATCTTCTTCATGTTGTTTCTCCAAAAAAAGAATATAATATGGCAATTTACAAAAAAATGGCAATAAAAATTATCAAAAATATTCAAACGCGAAATAAGTTACCACTTTTGGTTGGTGGTACTGGACTTTATATTTCTAATATTGTTGATAATTTTAAAATTCCAACAGTTCCACCAAATAAAAAATTAAGAGAGAAAATAAAAAACGAAATAGAAAAATATGGCATAGAAAAAATTTATCAAAAATTATTAACATTAGATCCAATGGCTGAAAAATTTATTCAAAAAAACAATCCACATCGAATTATTAGAGCATTGGAGGTTTGTTTAATCACAGGAAAACCATTTTCTATTCAAAGGCAAAAAAACAATCCCATCTTTGAAACATTACAATTAGGTATAAAGATTTCTCGTGAAAAATTATATAAAAAAATCAACCAAAGGGTTGATCAAATGATTAAAAATGGACTGTTAGAAGAAACAATGGGATTAACAAAAAAATATCCTTGGAATCTACAAAGTATGAATGGAATTGGTTATAAACAAATAGGGATGTATTTACGAAATGAAATTAATTTAGAC
>JBBTVT010000070.1:0-3705 GCA_038078655.1 Patescibacteria group bacterium | reverse complement strand
TTTTAATTTCATTACAAAATAAATTTTAAATTTTATAATTTTTAAATTTTTAAATAATTTTTAATATTTTAAATTTACAATTTCGTAGGGGCGTATTGCATACGCCCATTAAATATTTACCTATAAAATTCCCAGAAGAACCTTTAATGTTGTTTTATTTTTTCTAAATCCATAGTTTTATTAATAATTTATTTATTTATTTATTTATTCAAAAAAAGCAAATTTCTTAATATTTTTCAAATTTATATTAAAGAATACTGATAAATTTAACAACAAACTTATAGATTGGCTGATTAACTAATGGCACAAAGAGACGACACTGGGGATTAAATTTGCTTTCACCTGTGGATTATTTAATTAAAAATAACTTGGTGTCCAGAATGACGTGGGCTAATACACTCATTTGACAAAACTAATATAATCGCACATAATCAAATATAGTTAATATATAAGATAAAAATATGTCTAGATTTAGTCAAAGATTATCATTTTCGCCAGAAAACACTCATAAAATTTATGGTCTAATTTCCCAAATTGACGAATTAAAAGGCCAATGGAAAATGGGTGCTAATTTATCACCCCAAGTTTTAGGCATGTTAAAAAGATCAGTCATAGTCACTTCTTCTGGCGCGTCTACCCGAATTGAAGGCGCGCGGCTTACCGACGAACAAGTTGAGAAGTTGTTGAAAGGATTAAAAATTAAAAAGTTAATTACTCGCGACGAACAGGAAGTAGCCGGTTATGCCGAGCTTTTAACTAATGTTTTTGACTCATATAAAAAATTGGGGTTATCAAAAAGTACGATTAAACATTTCCATAGCGAACTTTTGAAATATTCGGAAAAAGATACTCGCCATCGCGGTGAATACAAATTTGGCAGTAATCGCGTGGAAGCCAAAGACGCTGATGACAATGTGATTGGCATTTTGTTTGATCCCACTCCGCCGCATTTGGTTGGCAAAGAAATGAGCGAGCTATTGGAAACCACCTTATCTCTCTTAAATAAAAAAGAAATCCATCCCTTAATTATCATCGGTAATTTTATTTTTGAATTTTTGTCTATCCACCCGTTTCAAGATGGCAACGGCCGCACTTCACGAGTACTTACCAATTTACTGTTACTCAAAAACGGTTACGAATATATGCCGTATGTTTCTCATGAAAAATTTATTGAAGATAATAAAAATGAATATTATCTCGCCCTGAATAAATCGCAAAAAACATGGAAAACCGACAAAGAAGATATCAGCCAGTGGCAATTATTCTTCTTAAATATTTTATTAAAACAAACGCAAATGGCGATTGGGCTGTTAACTAAAGAGTCAATTGAAAATTTATTATCCGAAAAACAATCAGCCGTCTGGAATTATTTTAATCAGTATGAAATCATTACCCCAAAAGAATTGCGCGATAACCTTAAAATTGTTGGGTCAACAATAACGCAAGTACTGAATAAATTGCTGGGAATGAAAAAGATAGAGCGGATTGGCAAAGGGCGAGCGACCAGATATAGAATAATAAAATAAATTTATGGCCAAGCTGATTAAAACCATACACACCCGTAATTGGTTTTTTGGTGTAATGTGGTCCCGTTTGTTTGGACAGATTATTTTTGATAAATTGGATAAAAATATTTTACATTTTTCGTTTTGCATTTTGCGTTTTTATGCCCCTTCCGCTAAATAAAACAAGGTAAAATCTAAATCTAGACAATTTCGTCAACAAACTATCAAATTTGTCCAAAATATCTTGGATAAATTTTAAAATATAGCCTTCTTAAAACAAAATTAAACCACAATTATTCGCATTTCTTATGTTTTGTTCGTTTTAAATTCTTGCTGATTTTTTCATCAATATCAATATTAAACATTTTAGCTGTATCTATATTATTAATAACATAACGCAAGATATTTTCTGTCCGGCTTTTTTCAGCATTTTTTTTGATTTATCGCGCAAAGCTTTTTTTATTTCTTTAACAATTAAATTTTACCCTTAACTGTTTCGCCATGTCTGGGATGTTTTTTAACCTGACTGACGATGTCCATATTTATACTGCCAATTATAATAATTTTTCTCATATAAAATAATTTAATGGGAGTTGCAATTGGAAGTCCGACTTCCAATATTTTCAATATCAATTAAATATCTTGGACTGAATAATTTTTACCAAAGTTTAGTTAATAAAAAAAATGTTTCATTTTTTTTATTTGAAAATAAATTATTTTTCTTCCTAAATTTTTTAATCTAAATATCTTATTTTCTCTATCCTCTCCTTTAATTTCAACAAGATTTAAAATACATAAAAGATCTCTGAAAATTACCAAATCTATTCCAAATCTCGCTAAATCAAAATCGTCATCAGAGACCATCGTTGGCCAATGAATTTTTAAATCCTTTCTAATTTTTTCTAAAAAATCTTTAAAGGAAATCCACGATTGATTAACTTCTATATCAAAATCTTTTAATAATAACCAAATATAATCTTGTTTTATTTGTAAAATTTGCGCTATCTTATAACTATTTTCAAAATGTTGAGCATAACTCCAATTAAAACAATAAATATAACAATTCCAAATTAAATCAAATTGAACTTTTGGAGATAAAGAATCAAAAAAAAATTAGACTTTTTCATTATTTTTAATCTTCTTTTTTCTGTTTTAGTTATTTCCATTGCTATAGTCAGAGCATGAATAATACGAATATAACACATTTCATCTTCGCTTCGAACTTTAAAAATACAATCGCCAATTTTTTCCTGCATTAATATTTTCTTTATCAAAAGATTGTTAATTTCTACTAAATGTTTTAATTTTAAATTTTTAGTTTCAGTAAGTCCCGGAGTATTTTTTTCAATATATTCTAAAAATACTAAAAAATCTCGATAAAAAAAATTATATTTAACATCTTCATCTAAATATGGAATTTCTTTGATGATTTGCTTTGATTAATTAAATTTTTGAGCATAAAAATTTATCATTTTGCAGGAGGTCTTATGATCTAAAACTATGATTATTTAAAACGCGCGAATTTGTTTTATAAATGCATAAATTAAAACGACAAGGAAGAAAGCCAATGATGCGCAGTAGTGATTAAGATTTTGTTATTTTTATTTTTATAAATTTTATAAATATTTTCTTGATTTACTAACTGAACAGCAGGAATGTTTAAATTATTTTGAAAATTAATTAATGATTTTGCTGCTTGATCATCTGAATTTTTTGTTTCTATTATTAAAATTGGCGAATTATTATTGCTTATTAAAAAATCTACTTCTTCTCGTTCTTTATTTTTAATATAATGCAAATTAAAATTGCCATATCCTTTTTCATTCCAATTGTTCACTGCTCTATATAATTCAAGCGCGACCATATTTTCAAACCTACTGCCAACATCTTGAATTAAAGGATAATTGAAAAGATATAATTTTTGCTCTTTTGTTATTGCCCGGCTAATTTTTTTAGACCATGGTGAAATTCTAAAAGTTAAATATGCCGCATCAAAAAGACTAAGCCAATTTTTAACAGTATCAAACGCAACTTGCAAATCTTGAGCAATATTATTTATTGAGATCGGACTTCCTATTTTTGACGGAAGCAAAGAAAATAACAAACCAACATCATTAATATTTTTTATATTTGATAAGTCTCTGCTATCTTCATAAATAATTTGTTTGCTGTAATTTTTTGACCATTTTGTCCAAAAAGT
>JBBTVT010000069.1:1418-4303 GCA_038078655.1 Patescibacteria group bacterium | reverse complement strand
AAACTTTGGGAATTGCAAGCCGGAGGATTTATAAAATAAGAAGTTAGAAGTTAGAGATGAGAAATTGGAAAGTAATTTGTCTCGAGGGAATCTCCTGCGGGAGACTCAAATGGAACTAAATATTTTTTTCAATATAACAAAATAACTTTATAAACTTTTACATTTTTTATTTATTTTATGTGTTTAGCTTTTCCAGGAAAAATTATTTCTGTTAATAAGAATTTTGCGATAATTGATTTTAATGGCATTAAAAAAGAAATTAATATTTTATTGACGCCCGGAATAAAAAAAAATGATTATGCCCTTGTACATAGTGGTTTTGCTATTCAGAAAATGGATAAACAAGAGGCAAAAAAATTTAAGGATTTTTTGTAATTTAAATTTAATTTAATTTTTAATTGAAGCATGAAAACCATCATAAAAAAAATTAACGATATTGCAAAAAAAATAAAAAGAAATGTTAATCTTATGGAAGTTTGCGGAACACACACTCAAGTAGTAGCGCAATATGGAATCAAAAAATTAATACCTAAAAGTATAAAATTAATAACGGGACCAGGTTGCCCTGTTTGTGTTACTAGTCAAGAAGATGTTGATGCGATTGTTAATTTAGCTCTTTCTGGTATTCCAATTGCCACATATGGCGATATGATGCGTGTGCCTGGATATTATGGCAGTCTAGATCAAGCGCGAGAAAAGGGCGCGTTAGTATTTGCGGTTTATTCAACAGAAGACGCTTTATCGCTCCAAAAAAAATATCCCAATTTAGTTTTTTTTGGTTTAGGGTTTGAAACTACTGCGCCAATGACTGCTTATGCGATTAAAAAAGGTTTAACCGTTTATTCTTCTCATAAACTTTTTTTGCCAGCAATGCAAGCGCTTTTGAAAATTGGAGAATTGAAAATTGATGGATATATTTGTCCAGGGCATGTTTCAACTATTATAGGAGTAGAGCCATACAAATCAATGAATGTTCCGCAGGTGATCACTGGATTTACAGCAGAGGATATTTTGATTGCAATATTTATGTTGTTGCAACAAATTTTTAATAAACAGGCGATGGTAGAAAATGAGTATTATAGATTTGTAAAAAAACAAGGGAATCAAAAAGCTTTGCAGGAGATTTTTGATGTTTTTGAATCGGATAATGGAAATTGGCGCGGATTTGGAAATATTCCTCAATCAGGTTTAAAAATTAAAAAAAAGTATCAAAAATTTGATGCTAAAGTAAAATATAAAAATATTTTGGATCAAGTGGATTTTTCTTTTTCTCAAAAACCAACCAGTTGTAAATGTAGTGAAATAATTCGTGGATTAAAAACTCCAAATGAATGCAAATTATTTAAAAGGGTTTGTACGCCAGAAAATCCAATTGGTCCATGTATGGTATCCAGTGAAGGCGCTTGCAATGTATTTATAACACAATAAAAATTTTATTTATTTTATGCGACATAAATTATTTTTTATAATTTTTATAATCATTTTTCTCTTTGGGAATTTTGTTGTTTCTGTAAATGCCTTTGTCCCGAATGATCCAGATTATTCAAAACAATGGTATTTACCAGCAATTAAGGCAGACAAAGCATGGGATATTACTACCGGTTCCTCGGATGTTATTGTTGCTGTTATTGATGCTGGTGTTGATATTGATCATCCCGATTTAGTTGATAATATTTGGATTAATTCAAATGAAATAAGTGGAAATGGAATTGATGATGATAAAAATGGTTATATTGATGATGTTTATGGTTGGGATTTTGTTGAAAATTCAAATAATCCAAGACCTAAATTTAAATCTGATTTTACTAAAGCGGCAATTAATCATGGGACAGTAATATCTGGAATAATAGCCGCGAAGGGAAATAATAATCAGGGAGTTGCTGGAATAAATTTTCAGGCAAAAATTATGTCGTTGCGAGTATTAAATGAACAAGGGAAGGGGTATGATAATAGTATTGTTAAGGCGATTGATTATGCCATTAAAAATGGCGCGCGTATTTTAAATTTGAGTTTTGAAGGGAAAGAAAAAAACGAGAAAACATTAGAAGTAATTGAGCGCGCGTGGAAGGCCGGATTGATTATTGTTGCGGCGGCGGGAAATGAAAGTCTAAAAAATCAAGAAAATGATTTGGATAAAACTTTTAAATATCCAATTTGTTATGATGGGCAAGAAAATAGGGTGATTGGAGTAGCTGCTATTGATGACAAGAATCAAAAAACAAATTTTTCTGGTTTTGGAGAAAAATGCGTAGATATTGTTACTCCTGGAATTGTAATTTGGGGAACACAAGATTATAATCAAGATAAAGCGGACTTCAAAGAATATTATGGCGGATATTATAATGGAACTTCTTTTTCTGTGCCTCAGGTTGTGGCGTCGGTAGCCTTAATTTGGAGTCAGTTTCCAAATTTAACAAATGTGGAGGTTCGCGATTTAATTTTAAATGGAGCCGATAATATTGATGATCAAAATCCAGATTATAAAAATAAACTAGGAACCGGAAAATTAAATATTTATCAATCTTTAATTCTGGCACAAAATTTAAAAAAAGATTTATCTGGTAAAAAAATTGTTGCAACAACATATAAAAATAATAGAGTATATTTAAAAATTTTTAAATTTGATTCTGATTTAAATTATCAACAAATAATTTATAATCAACATTTTCAAGGAGGAGTAAATATTGCTACAGAAAATGTGAACAATAGCGAAGAAAATGAAATTATTACTGGACAAAAAATAGGCGAGCCGTTAGTAAAAATTTTTGATAGCAATGGAGGTTTAAAAAATCAATTTATGGCGTATAATATAGAATATAGTGGTGGCATCAATGTAGCTGCAGGAGATATTGATGGTGATGGCAAAGATGAAATTATTACTAGTC
>JBBTVT010000069.1:0-1318 GCA_038078655.1 Patescibacteria group bacterium | reverse complement strand
GATGGCAAAGATGAAATTATTACTAGTCAAGGAAAATTAGGACAATCTATAATAAAAATTTTTGATGAAAATGCGAATATAAAGGTTGAATTTAAATCTTTTGATTCTGAATTTCAGGATGGAGTCAATGTTGCAATAGTAAATTAATTTAAATTTGATTTAATTAAATTTATTTTATTTTATTTTTTTTATATTTTTATGTTTAAAAAAAAAGAAATTTTTAGAAAAAATATTTTAATAACAGGAGGTGCTGGATTTATTGGTTCTTATCTTTGTGAAGAATTATTAAAATTAGATGATGTAAATATTATTTGTTTAGATAATTTTTCAACTGGACTTGAATTAAACATTAATCATCTGTTGCAACTTTCTAATTTTGAATTTATAAAGCATAACATTGTAGAGCCTATTGATTTAGAAACATTTGTAAATTTAAAAAAATTCAAAGTAAAATTGGCAGGAATACAAGAAATTTACCATCTTGCTTGCCCTGCATCGCCAATAGAACATCACAAACATCCAATTGAAACATTATTGGCCAATGGATTTGGAACAAAAAATGTTTTAGATTTGGCTGTTAAATATAAATCAAAATTATTGCACTGCTCAAGCGCTGCTATTTATGGCGCGCCACTTGATTTTTTACATCACTTTAAAGAAGAGGAAGAAGGGTCTGTTGATCCAGTTGGATTAAAAAGTTGTTATAATGAAGGGAAAAGATTTGCCGAGGCATTAGTTGTCAACTATCAACGCGAACATTCTTTTGTTCCAAATGAAGAAAAAAGCCAAATAGTTCCAGAAACTTTTGAGCAAACAATTCCTGTGCGAGAGGGTATTCAAGAAGTTTTGCCATGGGCTAAAATTGTTCGTATTTTTAATACATATGGACCTAAAATGAAATTAGATGATGGGAGAATTATTCCAGATTTGATTAAACAGGCTATTTCTAATGAGCCATTGGTTATTTATCAAAAAAAAGAAGAAGTGACTTCTTTTTGTTACATAGAAGATATAGCAATAGGATTAATTAAAGTGATGAATTCAAAATTGAGCGGTCCAATTAATATAGGCGATTCAAATGCTTTGACAATTGAAGAAGTTGCTAAAATGATTATTGAAATAAGCAAGAGTTCTTCAAAAATAATTTATGAAGAACGTCCCGAATATATCACTAGAATTGGTATTCCAAATATTGATAAAGCAAAAAAAAGTTTAGAATGGTTTCCAATAATTTCTTTAGTTGACGGTTTAACTAATACAATTGAAGCAATGCGTGCCGAAAAAATCCTAAAACCATTTTAAAAAGATTACTTATTTT
>JBBTVT010000068.1:12710-13147 GCA_038078655.1 Patescibacteria group bacterium | reverse complement strand
TTTTTCCAAGATACAAGTCTAGCATCTTTAATTTTAATTGGTAATAATGTTTTAGCCATACGATTTATTTTAAAAAAACAAAAAAATATCAAATATCGTTCCTATTTCTTAAAAATTTTTAAATATTTTTTACAAAATGTTCTAGCACAGAAATCTCTTTTATTTCCTTATTGGTCAATATCTTTTTAGTTTGGAGAATTTTAATTAACTTGGTTACTTTTTTGTCTTCTTTTCGCACTAAAACAACTAAATCTCCTCTTAAATCAAATAATTTTTCATCCAAATAATCCACAGATACGTTATTTGCTACCCTTGAATTAATTTCCATTATATCTTTTTTTAAATCGTTTCTTGTTTCGTCAATTGTGGGTAATACATTTTGTTCAACAAATTCACATACTCCTTCTATAATTTTTTTAGATTCATTTTTCATTTCT
>JBBTVT010000068.1:9751-12610 GCA_038078655.1 Patescibacteria group bacterium | reverse complement strand
TTTCGAACATTACTAAATTCATCTTTCATTTCTTTTCGAACATTACTAAATTCATCTTTCATTTCTTTTCGAACATTACTAAATTCATTTTTCATTTCTTTTCGAACATTACTAAATTCTTTATAAACATTACCAAATCCATCTTTCATTTCTTGATGGGTGTCGGTAATTTCTTTTTTTAAATCTTTTAAATCTTCTTTAGTAACAAAATTCCCCCCTAAAGCTTTTATAAGTTTTTGAATATCTTCATTTGTAAACATAATTATGTAAATTATTTTTTATTTCTTATATCTTAGCACAAGATTATTTTTTTACCAGCCTTGTCGCTATTGATATTTTTTTTAAAAAATTGACAGGTGAATAAAATTATATATAATTCAATCATTAAATTTTAAATTAATAAATTATGTCTATTGCAATTATAAAAACTGGCGGGAAACAATACAAAATTAAAGAAGGCGATGTTTTAAAAATTGAGAAAATAAATGGAGAAAACGGAGACGAGGTTGAGTTTGATATGGTGCTTTTAACTTCGGATGAGGCTGGTGAAAATATTAAAATCGGACAGCCTTTTTTAGAAGGGGTAAAAATAAAGGCGGAAATTTTAGAGCAGGGGAAAAATAAAAAAATAACCGTGTTAAAATATAAAGCCAAAACTCGATACAGAAAGAAACAAGGCCATAGACAAATGCATACCAAGGTAAAAATCAAAGAAATTAAAAATTAATTTCAGTTGATTTATGAAAGTATTAATTACAGGCGGGGCTGGGTTTATCGGCTCAAATTTTATACATTATTGGATGAAAAAATATCCAAATGACAAAATTGTTAATTTGGATATTTTAACTTACGCTGGAAATTTGGAAAATTTAAAAGATATTGAAAATAATCCTAATTATAAATTTATACAAGGCGATATTTGCGATGCAAATTTAGTAAATAGTTTAGTAAAAGATATAGATTTGATTGTCCATTTTGCTGCTGAATCGCACGTTGACCGTTCAATCGCAAATAGTCAAGATTTTGTTAGAACCAATGTGGAAGGTACGCGAGTTTTACTTGATGCTGCGAAAAATCACAATATTAGATTCCATCATGTTTCTACCGATGAGGTTTTCGGAGCGCTTAATTTTAACGATCAGCCTTTTGATGAAAAAACGCCTTATGATCCACATAGTCCATATAGCGCTTCAAAAGCGGCTTCAGATCATCTAGTTCGGGCTTATTATCATACCTATAAATTGCCAATCACAATTTCAAATTGTTCCAATAATTATGGGCCATATCAATTTCCTGAAAAACTTATTCCGCATTTTATTACAAATTTAATAGAAAATAAAAAGGTTCCAGTTTATGGAGAAGGAAAGAATATTCGCGATTGGATTTACGTTGAAGATCATAGCAGGGGAGTAGATTTAATAATTCAAAAGGGTGAAATTGGAGAAACTTATTGTCTGGGCGGAGCGAATGAATTAACTAACTTGGAATTAACAAAAATAATTTTAAAATTAATGGACAAAGGAGAAGAAATGATTGAATATGTTGCAGATAGATTGGGGCACGATTTGCGTTATGCAATAGATTTTTCTAAAGCTAAAAATAAACTTGACTGGGAACCAAAAATGAATTTTAATCAAGGACTTAAGGAAACAATTAAATGGTATAAAAATAATTCTGAGTGGTGGAAAAAATTAAAAAAAGAAAAAGGAGCCTAGCTCCTTTTTAAAGTGTTGATTTATAAATATCGGTTATAATTTCATCTAAATCTCCATCTAAAATGTTGGCAATACTATGCCAACTTTTTTTTATTCGATGATCAGTAATGCGATCTTGCGGGAAATTGTATGTTCTAATTTTTTCCGAACGGTCGCCCGTGCCCACTTGATTTTTTCGTTCATTTGTTAAGATGCTTTGTTTTTTTTCTTGTTCTAGCGCTAAAAGTCGAGAACGCAAAACAGTAAAAGCCTTTTCTTTGTTTTGTGGTTGCGATCTTTCGTTTTGACAAGAAACAACAATGTTTGTGGGTAAATGAGTTATTCTCACTGCAGTTGAAACCTTATTTACATTTTGACCGCCGTGACCGCCTGAACAAAAAACATCAATGCGTAAGTCTTTTGGATCAATTTTAATATCAATTTCTTTAGCTTCTGGTAAAACAGCAATGGTTGCTGTTGACGTATGGATTCGCCCACTTTTTTCTGTTTCTGGAATTCTTTGAACTCGATGAACACCAATTTCATATTTGAGATGAGAATAAACATTGTCTCCTGTAATCTCAAAAACAATTTCTTTAAATCCGCCAAGCTCTGTTTTGTTAGAATTAATCAGGTTGGTTTTCCATTTTTTTCTTTCAGCAAAACGAAAATACATTCGAAATAAATTTGCCGCAAAAAGCTCAGCTTCATTTCCTCCGACACCGGCGCGAATTTCCATAATAATATTTTTTTCATCCATGGGGTCTTTTGGTGAAAGCAAAATTTTTATTTTTATTTCTAGTGCTTCTTTATTTTTTTCTAAGTCTTTTAATTCACATTGAATTAATTCAATCATTTCTTGATCAACTTCTGTTTTTAAAAGTTCTTTGGTTTGTTCTATGTTGTTTCCTAAAGATTTGAGTTTTTCTAGATTTTCTATAATTTCTTTTGTCTCATTGAATTTTTTAGAAATTTTTTTTATTTCTTCAGTGTTGTTAAAAATATTTGGATTTTGCATTTTTTGTTCCAATTCTTCAAAAGATTTTTGAAATTGTGGTAGCAAAGATAACATAAATTAATTTAAAAATCCTGCATTGTTTATAACAAAAAGCAGGATTTTAAGTAATAAAATTGATTGTGTTATTTTTTTTCAACTTTTTTTGCA
>JBBTVT010000068.1:5923-9651 GCA_038078655.1 Patescibacteria group bacterium | reverse complement strand
AACTTTTTTTGCAGTCGCAGTCCTTTTTTTATCCTTTGTCTTTTCAGTGGCTTCAACTTCTTTTTCAGTTTTAACCTTTTTTACAGTGAGCGCTTTTTTTATAATTTCTTCTTTTTTCTTTATACGTGTTTTAAAACGATCAACTCTCCCAGCAGTGTCAATTATTGTTTGTTTGCCAGTAAAAAAAGGATGACAATGTGAACAAATTTCAACATGAATTTCTTTTAGTGTTGAACCGGTAGTAAATGTATTTCCACAAGCGCAAACAATTTTAGCGTCTGCATAATAAGTTAGATGAATATTTTTTTTCATAGAATTTATTTATTATTAAAATAATTACAAATATTTGTAATTATTTGTAGCATAACATATTTCTTTTAGAAGTCAATGCAATATCAAAATAAATGTAAAACGAAAAATGAAAAATGCAAAATTTAAAAAGTGCAAAACGAAAAACGAAAAATGCAAAATAACAATGTAAAATTTAAAAAGTGCAAAATGCAAAACGTTTTGAATTTATAATTTTGGTCATTGAAATTTATTTGTCATTTGGACTTTGATATTTGGATTTAATTTAATTTAATGTGATTCTGGATTTAATTTAATGTTGTGTTAGATTCTTAAATTAAACTTTTACCATTTACTAAACTTTATCCATAAAATTATCCGAAGAACCAAAAAAACAACTATTTCATATGTGGCAGTTTTTTGTGATATTAATTAGCGTATTTCGTTGACAAAATTTGTTGCTACTGTAATAATATAGAAAATTATAAAATAATTTTATTATGACTTCAGATGAAATTCGTCAAAAATATTTAAATTTTTTTGAAAAAAATGGACATAAAATTGTGCCATCTTCTTCGCTTTTACCTAATGATCCCAGCGTTTTATTAACTACGGCAGGAATGCAACCAATGGCGCCATATTTGCTTGGGAAAGAACATTTTTTAGGGAAAAGAATTGTTGATTCGCAAAAATGTTTTCGAGCTCAAGACATTGAAGAAATTGGCGATAATCGTCATACAACTTTTTTTGAAATGCTGGGTAATTGGTCGTTTGGAGATTATTTTAAAAAAGAACAAATACAATGGATATTTGATTTTTTGATTAATGAAATAAATTTAAATCCTAAAAATCTTTATGTTACGGTATTTCGCGGTAATGACAATTTGAATATTTCACGCGACAACGAATCTGTTAAAATTTGGCAAGAAGTATTTTTAAAGGTTGGTATTGAAGCGAAGGTTGTAGATCTTTCTGAACAAAATGGAATGCAGTGTGGCAGAATTTTTTATTATAATGAAACAAAAAACTGGTGGTCTAGATCTGGCGTGCCTTCAAAAATGCCTATCGGTGAATTTGGAGGTCCATGTAGCGAAATGTTTTGGGACTTTGGCGAAGAATTAAAAATTCACGAAAAGTCTCAATTTAGAAATCAACCATGCCATGTTAATTGTGATTGTGGTCGTTTTCTTGAAATTGGAAATAATGTTTTTATGGAATACATAAAAACAGAAAAAGGGTTTGATTTATTGCCAAATAAAAATGTTGATTTTGGTGGCGGGCTTGAGCGAATAATAGCTGTAGAAAATAACGTTATAGATGTTTTTGAAACAGATTTGTTTAAATTATTAATATTAAAAATTAAAGAATTGTCGCCAGAATTAGAGAAAAGAATTTTAAGAATTTTAGCGGATCATTTGCGTGCCAGCATATTTTTAATTGCTGACGGCGTGCGACCTTCAAATAAAGAGGCTGGATATATTTTGAGACGTTTATTGCGTCGGATTTTGGCTTATCAAATTAAATACAATATTCATAAAGATTTATTTTTAGAAAGTGTAAAAATTATTTCAGAAAAATTTCAAAAAAATTATCCAGAATTAAAAAATATAAAAATAATTTTGGAGGTTTTAGAAGGCGAAGCAAAAAAATTTCAACAAGCGGTTAGTCGCGGGATTAAGGAAATAGAAAAATATACTTCAGTGAATTTGCCACAAATTAAAGAGATTACAGCTGAAAAAGCTTTTTATTTTTACGAAACTTTTGGTTTGTCATTTGAGTTGATTAAAGAATTAGCGCCGTCAGAAGCAATAAAAAATTTATCAAAAGATGATTTTGATAAATTTTTTGAAAAACATCAGGAAATTTCTAAAATTGGCTCAGAACAAAAATTTAAAGGAGGGCTTGCAAGCACGGGAGAAATGGAAATAAAATATCATACAGCCACTCATTTATTATTAGCTTCACTTAGAAGAATTCTTGGAAATGAAATTATGCAAAAAGGAAGTAATATTACATTTGAAAGAATGCGTTTTGATTTTAATTGGCCAGAAAAAGTTAATTCCGAACAATTAAAAAATATTGAGGATTTGGTTAATCAAAAAATTAATGAAAAAATTCCTGTAGAAATGTTAGAACTTCCAAAAGAAGAAGCAAAAAAAATAGTCAAAAATCTTTCTTTTGATTTGTCTAAATATGGGGACATTGTAAAAGTTTACAAAATAAATGATTTTAGCATAGAATTTTGTGGAGGTCCTCATGTAAAAAATACATTTGAGCTTGGGCATTTTAAAATTATAAAAGAAGAAGCATCAAGCGCGGGAGTAAGGAGAATAAAAGGAATAATAGAATAAATCTAAAGAATTATGAAAAAAATAATTTTTGCATTTTTTATATTAATCATTTTGTTTTCGTTTACTGGTTGCAAATTAGATTTATCTAAAAAAACTTTTTCTAACAAAAACGAAGAAATAAAAAAGGAATTAGTTGAATTAATAAAAAAAGAATATGAATACACTGTAAAAGTAGAAATTACAGGAAAAACAATCGGGGTTTATTTTCCTGTAGATAATTTATTAGAAGACAGTAAAGCTGAAGAAAAAAAAATTAATAAGGATGTTGCGGAAAAAATTGACCGAATAATTTTCCTTGTTCATCGAGTAGTGCTGAGTTCCGATAATAATTTAGAATTTTATACGGTTGTAACTGTTGACATGAAAAGTGGCGAACAATTATTAATCACTGGATATTTTTATGATGTTATTCGCGCTCGTCTGGAAAATATTTCAAGAGGAGAATTTTCTCAGAGATTGTTGAAGGGGTTAGATAAAAATGATAAGATGATTGGGGATTGGGATGGAAAAAATTTTAAAATTGATGAAATTTTTTTACCGAATTTTTTAGTTAATCAAATTGTTCAACGAATAAGAGTCGCGACATTTAAAGAAAAGGATATTCCGGAAGAAAATAATTTTTTTTCCTTATTTTTTAAAGATAAAAAGCCGGAGGAAAAATTTGAAGCAAAAGATGTAAAATGGGGATTAGAAAATAAAATTTTTACTTTTGTTTTAGAAATTCCCGATTATCAAGTTGAAAATGCGAGAGAAATTTTTGGTTGTATTTTAAATTCAACAGTTGATACGTTGTATTCTTATGATTTTGATTATAATGCTGTGCGTATTTTCGTTGGGAATAAAGATGAAACCAAAAAAATATTTTTTATTAACAAAAAGGATTTAGAATTATTTAGAAAAAAGAAAATCAAAATAGAAAATTTAATCAATGAATAATTTTTAGTGATTTAAATAATATTAATTATATTCCTCATATATTATATCAAGCTAGCTATGACGTTAATATATCTAATGACATATTTGAAAAATCCGACTTCCTAAATATTTCCAAATTCTACTGTCTATAAAAGATGTGGAAAACTAAATTGA
>JBBTVT010000068.1:0-5823 GCA_038078655.1 Patescibacteria group bacterium | reverse complement strand
TTTTATCTCTTTGCCCATTGTGGCGCGCGACGAGCACCCTTTAATCCAGGTTTTTTTCTTTCTTTTTCTCGAGGATCGCGAGTTAAAAATCCATATTTTTTTAATATTGGTTTTATCTCAGCATTCATTTTTACCAAAATACGAGAAATGCCATGTCTAATGCTTTCTGATTGTCCATTCTTTCCTCCCCCTCTAACTAAAACTGAAACATCAAGATCATTTATATTCCCAATTTTCATCAATGGATCTGTAATATTTTTTTGCCAAGTAAAAAATGGAAAATATTCTTTAAAATCCATATTATTCACTGTAATTTTTCCTGTTCCATTTTCATAACATCGCACCTGCGCTACTGCCCTTTTCCTTCTACCTACAGCATAAACATATTTTTGATTTTTAGAAATCAAAGAAATTTCTTCTTCTTTTACTGGCGCTTCCTTTTCTATTACTTTATTTACTTCACTTTTTTTTGTAATCCTTTTTGAAGCAACCTTTTTTGTTATATCCTTTTTTAAAGCCATAAATTATTAATAAAATATAAAAATATAAAACTATAAATTCAAATATCAAAATCCAAATGACAAATAAAATTTCAAATTCTAAAATTAAAAATCATTTTTGACATTTGAGTTATTATTTTATCACATTTTTTTTATTTGCAAAAAGTCTAATTCCATTGGAGTTTCGCGTCCAAAAACAGAAATTAAAACTTTAACCCTTCCCCGAGCTTCATCTATTTCCATAATTTTACCATCAAAATTTTTAAATGGTCCATCCATAATTTTTACTGGAGCTCCAACTGCTATATCAATTTTAAATTTAGGCTCTTCTATCTTCATTTGTTTCTGCAAAAAAGAAATTTCACTCTCTTCAATTGGTGTAGGCGTAATTCCTGTACCTATAAACCCCGTTACAGAAGGGGTATTTCTTACCACATACCACGAATCGTCTGTAACAATCATTTCCACTAAAATATATCCGGGAAAAATTTTTTCTATTATAGTTTTTCTCTTTCCGCCTTTGAATTTTATTTTTTTCTCAGTTGGAATCAAAATATTGAAAATTTTATCTTGCATGTTCATTGATTCTATTCTTTGTTTAAGATCGGTAACTACTTTTTCTTCATATCCAGAATAAGTATGCAATACATACCATCTGCGTCCCTCGCATGCTATTTGTTTTGACATAAAAAATTAAATTAAAGTAATTTTCCTACTATTTTAATTAAAACAAAATCTATCACTCCCAAAAAGATAGATAATGCAATGCTAATTCCAACAATAATTAATGTGTGATCAATTGTTTCTTTTTTTGTTGGCCAGGTAACCTTTTTTAATTCAACCCTTGAATCCTTAAAATATTGAATAAGTTTATTCGTCATATTTTTATATGATATAAAAATTAAAAATATTGTCAACAACCAGTATCTATGATAATATTTTAATATGGAAAAATCAATAAATAATGAAATAAATAAAAATCAACATATAGCAGTCATTATTCCAATTACTCGACTCCCAAAACATTTGGATTATTTTGATTATATAATTCCAGAAGAGTTGCAGAACAAAATTAGAATCAATCAAATTGTAGAAATCCCGTTTTGTAATAGAAAAATAAATGGCATTATCGTAAAAATAAAAACACAATCAACGGAAGATTCAATAAAATTAAAAAAAATTAATAAAATTTTTGAACCAGAAATTATTTTGTCAGAACATTTAATTAAATTAATTCAATGGGCGAGTAATTATTATTGCGCTTCGCTTCCATTAATTGCTAAAATAATTTTTCCAGAAATTCCCAAGCGTAAAATATTGAATATTCCAAAACAATTCACTACATTATCGCTTGAAATTGCTAAACGTTTGACTGTTCCCAAAAAATCTCTAACAAAAATAAAAGATGCGATTGATTTAATTAATAAACAAGAAATAAAATGCGAATTATTGTGTTATCAAAATCAATCTGAAAAATTTTTTGTTTATATTAAAATAATTAAAATTTTTTTAGACAAAAATCCGCAGAAACAAATTCTTATTATTGTTCCACAAATTGCAGATATTCAACAAATTTATCAATATTTAAATTATTATTTTTCAAATCAAATCTCTGTTTTACACAATAAACTTTCTCAAACATTGTTTTGGCAAGAATGGCAAAAAATATATAATCAACAAAGTAAAATTATTTTGGGAACACGCTTAGCTATTTTTAGTCCAATCAAAAATTTAAATTTAATAATTATTGACAATGAAGAGTCTCTGACAAATTATAAATCAGAACAAAATCCTCGATATAATGTTCAAACATTGGCTGAAAAAATCAGCGAATTCACTAAAGCTAAATGTATTTTAGCCAGTCAAGCGCCGAGAGTAGAAACATTTTATCGCACACAATCAAATACTCAAAATATTTCTATTGCGCATCTCGACAAAAATAAATTAAATATTAATATTGTAAATATGCAGGATGAATGGCGCAAAGAAAATTACTCATTAATCAGCGATGAGCTTGAAGGAAAAATCAATCAAACATTAGAGAAAAAAGGAAAAATATTTTTATTTCTTAATCGCCGTGGATTGGGAACGATAACAAAATGCATAGATTGTAACCATTTATTTAAATGTCCACGCTGTAGCTTGCCTCTTATTTTGACCCATCAAACACAAACTGTAAATTATAAATTTATTTGTTGCCATTGTAATTTTATTCAAGACAGGGCAATTAAATGCCCTCATTGCAATGGAGTGAATATAAAAACATCTGGAATCGGGACGCAAAGAGTTGAAAAAGAAATTAAAAAATTATTTCCAGATGTCAAAATTCTAAGAGTTGATAAAGAATCCGAAATTTTCACAAATTATTCTAAATATGATATCATTATTGGGACGCAATTTTTTTTTAAACAATTTAATCAACCAAATATTTTTAATTTGATTGGCATTGTTTTGGCTAATTCTTTGTTTTATCGACCAGATTTTCGTTCTTCTGAAAAAACCTTTCAACAGCTTTCCCAAATTATTAATTGGAGTAATAATCAATCAGATATTATTATTCAAACACATTCTCCCGAAAATTATGTTATTCAGGCACTAGCCAAACAAGATTATTATTTTTTTTATAAATATGAAATTGAAATGAGAAAAAAATTTAACTATCCGCCATTTTATAAATTAATAAAATTAATTTATCAAAATTCTGATTTAAAAAAAATAGAAAAAGAAACAAATGAATTAGTTGATAAATTAAAAATGTGCTTTTCATTATCAAAAACCGTTGAAATTATCGGACCAATATCGCCAATGATTTCAAAAATTAAAGAAAAATACAGAAAACAAATTATTTTAAAAATAAATTCTAATTTTAATTTTTCATTTTTAAATAAAAAATTGTTGAATGAACTTGATAAAAATTGGATTATTGATGTAGATCCTGTGGAAATACTTTAAAAACGTAAAATATAAAGCGAAAAATGCAAAATTTAAAAAGTGCAAAACGAAAAACGAAAAATGTAAAATAAATTTAAAATAAATCCAAAATACAAAACGTTTTGAATTTATAATTTTGGTTATTAGAATTTATTTATTTTTTGTGATTTTGAATTTTACGCTATTATTTTTCATTTTATATTTTGCATCTTAAATTTTTATTACTGATTACGAGTTACTTTTATTTATTTTTACGTTTTACATTTTTTTATGCCTCTCAAAATTATTAAACATCCAGATCCAATTTTAAGACAGAAAGCGCAAGATATTAAGGAAAAAAATATAAAAAGTAAAGAAACACATAATTTAATTAAAAAAATGATCGTAACTCTTAAAAAAGCAAAAGGAGCAGGTTTAGCTGCACCACAAATTGGGAAAAGTATAAAATTAATTTTAGTTTGCAATTACAATGAAATAAATGATGCTACATTTTACAATTTTTATCACAATAAAAACGACAAGATTTTAATTTTAATTAATCCTAAAATCACAAATAAATCCTGGTCAAAAGAAATTTGCGAAGAAGGGTGTTTCTCTATTCCTGGAATTTTTAGTCAGGTAAAAAGATCAAAAAAAATTACAGTAAAAGCTTTGAATAAAAATGGAGAAAAAATAAAATTTGAAGCCGAAAATTTACTTGCCAGAATTATTCAACATGAAGTTGATCATTTAAATGGAATTTTATTTATCGATAGAACAAAAAACATTAAACAAAAATAATTTTTAAATTATGAATATCATTTTTATCGGAACCAGCGATTTTGCTACGCCGATTTTAAAATCTCTTATACAAAATAAAATAAATATTATTCAGGTTATTACTCAACCAGACAAACCTATTGGTAGAAAACAAAAATTACAAGCTTCGCCAATAAAATTAGTCGCATTGGAATACAATATACCAATTTTTCAACCAGAAAATATTAAAGATCAAAAAAGTATAGAAATCATAAAAAAAGCGCAACCGGATTTAATTGTTGTTGCCGCTTATGGACAAATTTTGTCAAAAGAAATTTTAGAAATTCCAAAATTTGGTTGTTTAAATATTCATGCTTCTTTGCTTCCAAAATATCGTGGTGCATCGCCCATTCAATCCGTCATTCTAAATGGCGATAAAGAAACAGGAGTAACATTAATGTTAATGGATGAAAAAATGGATACAGGGAAAATAATACAAAGTGTAAAAATTGAAATACAAGACAATAATGATAGCCAAATTTTACACAATAAACTTGCTAATTTAGGAGCTGAACTTTTGATAAAAATTTTGCCAAAATATATTCAAGAAACAGAAAAAATATTAACCCTATGGAAAGAAAAATATCAAGCAGATTTTACAATTGGACAAATTGATTCAACTGATTCATTATTTGTTATTAATCATTCATTAATGACGCAACAAAATGAATCGGTGGCGACATATACAAAAATTTTAAAAAGAGAGGATGGAGAAATTAATTGGACAAAATCAGTTCAAGAAATTGAGCAACAAATTCGCGCTTTTTCTCCATGGCCAGGGAATTTTACAAAATTTAAAGGAAAAAATTGCAAAATTTTTAAAACTCACATCACAAATATTAAAAATGACGCGATATGTATTGGTGATTTTTTTTTAACAAAAGATAATCAATTAGCCGTAAAATGTGGCAATGGAATTTTAATTATTGATGAACTGCAAATTGAAGGGAAAAAAAGAATGCTAGCGCAAGAATTTTTACGAGGACATAAAATATTTTAAAATTACAATTTCGTAGGGGCGACCGTTGCGGTCGCCCTGGGCGCGGGCAAGCCGCGCCCCTACAACAACAATCATTGAATAAAATACGCAAATATATTTTTAACAATTTATTGAAATGGGAATTTGATGAAAAAATCTTTTTTATAAGGGCGTATGCAATACGCCCTTATAACAACAAATCATTAATTCGTAGGGGCGTATTGCATACGCCAATTAAATATTTACCCATAAAATTCCCAGAAGAACCTTTTTTATATTGCATGGCCATTAAGCGGTATGCAAAAAAAACAAGGGAGCAAACAATTAAGTTATATTTAAATTTTAGCAAATTTTTATCTATTTTATGTTTGATAATTTTACTCTAAAATCAAAAGAAGCATTACAGCAAGCGGAAATAATTGCTCAAGAAAAAAATCAACAAGAATTAGATGTCTGCCATCTTTTTTATTCCCTATTAATACAAACAGAAGGGGTTGTTTTAAATTTATTAAAAAAAATAGAAGTTGATGTAGAAAAATTAAAAGAAGAAATTTATAGAGAAATTGAAAAAATCCCGCATCTTTCTGAATAAGGAGCAATAGGACAAATGTATAT
>JBBTVT010000067.1:0-8036 GCA_038078655.1 Patescibacteria group bacterium | reverse complement strand
TATGAAAAGGAAAATAAAATATTTATTCTATGCCATTAACTACTTGTTAAAAACAAAAATATTGCGCAAAGAAATTCCATTTATTGGAGGCATTGTTATTAATGAAAAATGTAATCTTCATTGTAAGCAATGCGATGTAGCTAATAGGAATATTCCAGACTTGTCATATGAAGATATAAAAAAGGGATTGCAAATTTTTTATGACAAAGGCATTCGTTCTGTTTTTATTGAAGGCGGAGAACCATCTTTGTGGCGTGACGGATATTATAAGTTAGAAGATGTTGTAAAAGTAGCAAGAAAAATTGGGTTTTACTTAGTAAGTATTTATACCAATGGCACTTTTCCAATTAATGTTTCTACAGATTCTGTTTTTGTTAGTATAGACGGCTTAAAAGAAACTACTAATGACTTGAGAGGAAATGGAATTAATATTTATGACAGAATTATTAAAAACATCAAAGAATCAAGTCACCCTAATATTATTATCAATTATACGATTAATAGCAGAAATGAGAGTGAGATAGAAGCTTTTTGCAAGGAGATAAGTAAAATTGAACGGATAAAAGGTATATTTTTTTATTTTCATACGCCATATTTCAGATTTGATGAACTTTTTCTTAATCTGGAGAAAAAAAGGCAGATAATAAAAAGAATTTTAAATTTAAAGAAAAAAGGTTATAAAATTTTTAATTCCTCTGCTTGCTTAAAAGGTGTTTACAAGGATAATTGGATTCGTCCCTCAAAAATTTGTTATGTTTATGCGGATAACAAACTATACCAGTGTTGTCGAGCACTCGGAAACAAGGATGCTTGTAAAAATTGCGGATATTTGGGTTATTCTGAAATAATATATATTTTAAAATTAAAGCCTTCTGCAATTATTTCCGCTCTAAATTATTTACCAAGAAAATAATGATAAATTTAATAACAAAAATTAGTAGAAGATTTTTTATTGGACAAAAACAAAAATTCGTTTTCGTTAAAAAAGAGAATATTGAAATTCCGGCTTTGAAAAAAATTGATTTGTATATTCATATTCCATTTTGTAAAAACATGTGTCCGTATTGCCCATATAACCGTATTGTCTACGATAAGGAATTGGTCCAACCTTATTTGAAAGCAGTTTTAAGCGAAATAGATCTTTATTACAAAAAGTTTGGAAAAATTGAAATTTCTTCGATTTATATAGGTGGCGGAACGCCTACAAATTTAATCGATCAATTAAGTATTATTTTTAATTCTCTACGCGAAAAATTTTTTATTTCAGGAGATATTTGTATTGAAACAAATCCTGCTGATTTAAACGAGGATATAATAAAAAAACTAAAAAACATGAGAGTTGATTTAATTAGTATTGGCGTTCAAAGTTTTAGTGATGAATATCTAAAAATACTGGGGAGAAAATATAATTCAAAAAAGGCAGAAGAAGTTGTTAAACTCGCCTTATCTGCTAATTTCAAATCTGTAAATATTGATTTAATGTTTGTCTTGCCAAACCAAGACGACAAAAATGTTTTAGCCGATTTAGACAAAGCAATTGAGCTAAAGGTTGATCAAATTACAACTTACCCATTGTTTACTTTTCCGTATACTTCAACAGGTCAACACCTCAAACTAAATAAAATAAAAATGCCAAATATTTTTAAGAGGCGAAAAATGTATAAAGAAATTTATAAGCATTGTATTAAAAATGGTTATCAGCAAATTTCTGTTTGGGGGTTTAAAAAAGGAGAAGTTCCAAGATATTCGTCCGTGACAAGAAATACTTATATTGGAATTGGAGCGGGAGCATGTTCTATATTGCCAAATATTTTTTATTTTAATACTTTTTCTGTAAAAGAATATATCAATTCTGCTTTAAGTAAAAAATTGTCAATAGCATTAACTATGGAAATAACACAGCAATTAGGAAAATATTATTGGTTATATTGGAGATTTTATGACACAAAAATAAAGAAGGAAGAACTTGAAAAAATATTTGGCCGCAGTGATTTAAAAATTAAATTATTGTTTGCAATTTTGAAAATTATGAGATTATGTAAAGAAACAAAAAATGAGATTATTCTTACCGAGAGGGGATCGTTTTATATTCATTTATTTCAAAATTATTTTATACTAAACTACATAAATAAGGTTTGGTCTATTGCCAAAAGAGAGGCTTGGCCGGAAAAAATTAAAATCTAAGCATATTTTATGTCAAATATAAAAATTCGAAAATTTAGATTGGCACCACCTCCATCTGAATTACCAGTTTATGGGAAAATAGATGCAAATGATTGTTGTTTTTTTGGTAGAACTAATTATCAAGCGATTTTAGAAGAAAAAAAATTTATTTTTGGAATTAAACGAAAAGATAGAAAACGACACATATATATAATTGGCAAAAGTGGGGTGGGTAAAAGTAAATTTTTAGAACTCTTACTTCGCCAAGATATTGCCTATGGTCATGGAGTTGGATTGATTGATCCGCATGGAGATTTAATTGAAACGATTTTAAATTTTATTCCAAAAGAACGAATCAATGATGTTGTTTTGATTGATCCTTCAGATATTAATTGCCCTGTTTCTTTCAACCCATTGCAAAATGTTAATCCGGAATTAAAACATCAAATTGCGCAAGGATTAATTGAAATTTTAGAAAAACAATTTGGGGCTAATTGGACGCCTAGATTGGAGCATGTTTTTCGTTTCACCTGCTTGGCTTTGTTAGACTATCCTCATGCAACAATGCAGGGGATGATTTCGTTGTTAACGGATAGAAATTATCGTCAAAAAGTTATTAATTTTATTGAAGACGAGATGATTAAAAAATTCTGGGCAGTTGAATTTGCTGATTGGTCAGAAAAATTTGACGCTGAAGCGATAATTCCTTTGGTTAATAAGTTATCTCAATTTCTTTCTAATCCTTTGCTTCGTAATATTTTTGGACAAGAAGAAAACAAAATTGATTTGGAAAAAATTATAAATTCTAAAAAAATTCTTTTAATAAATCTTGCCAAAGGAAAGTTGGGAGAAGAAAACTCTAGTTTTTTTGGTTCAATGTTTATTACAAAACTTTATCAAGCAGGTATGGCGCGAGCTTCAATGAAAGAAGAAGAAAGAAAAGATTTTTATCTTTATGCTGACGAGTTTCAAAATTTAGCCACAGTAACCTTTGAAAATATTTTTGCCGAATCAAGAAAATACGGATTGTGTATGGTTGTTGCTCATCAATACATTAGCCAATTATTGCCAGAGGTTCGAGCTACTGTAATGGGTAATGTTGGAACAATCGTTATTTTTCGAATTGGCGGTCCAGATGCTCAAAGTTTAGTAACTGAAATGGCGCCAGTTTTTAGAGTTGAGGATATGATTAATTTAGGAATCAGAGAATTTTTTATTAAGATGGCTATTGATGGAGAAACATTTGATCCTTTTTCTGCTGAAACATTAAATATTTTATCGCCAGCGCATCCTTCTTATCAAGAGGAAATTATTAAACAAAGTCGAGAAAAATATGCCTTGCCGATAGAAGTAATTAAAAAAAAATATGAGGCTCAAAAAGAAATTCAAAAAGATTCAGATGTTAAAGTAGAAAACCAAAAAGAGGAACAAAAAAAAGACTCTGAAACTGCCGAGCCTTTAATTTAAAATAATTTCGTAGGGGTGTATTGCATACGCCCAATATATTACAAAATTAAAATGTAAAATTAAATAAATTTTATTATCCAATACTCAATAGCGTAAGACATTAAAACAATAAGAAATCCGACTGATGCAATGATTAATAATTTTCGCGCTTCTGTTGTCTCGCTCTCTCTTCCACTGCTAGTGATTGCTAAAAAAGTGCCAATGATTGCCATAACAATCGCAATAATTCCCGCAATTCCCAGTGCAATATTAATAAAACTTATAATCACTTCTTTCACCACAACGTCATTTGTGCTGGAAATCTTATTGGTTACATTATTTAATGGATCTAAAGAATTGTCTTGTGCGTCAATAGGCGTTGTAAAAATTAAAAAAGGCATTATTAAAAAACAAAAAAATAATAATGCAAAAAATATTTTTTTAAAAAAATATTTCATAAGTTATAAATTTATTCTCTATTTTATAAAGGCAAGCGTTGCTTGCCTTTATAAAATTTGTTAATCTATTATTAATTATTTTAAAATTCCATTTGTAGTGTTTAATAAAGCTTCGGAAACAAAATGAACAATTGTATAGGCAATTAATACAATGACTAAACCAATCATTCCAGAAACAATTAAATCTCTGGCTGCTTTTGTTTTGTCTTCGGCTCCACCACTGGTCATCCATTTGAATCCACCAATAATAACTATAATAACTGCAATTATTCCTAAAAATCCCAACACAATGCCAATAACTTTCATAATCATTGTTTTCAAATTTGTTGTCGATGTTGATAATCCAGATTCTCCTATAGTAGCCGTATTAAGAAGATTAGCAGTTGTCAGTGCAGTAGCATCCGCAGGCTGGATATTAATCATTCCAACTGGGAGTATTAAAGAGGCGCAGAAAATAATTAAAAAAAGACTAAAAAACATTTTACTTGCTATTTGAATTTTCATTTTCATATTTTCCACCCCCTTTCGTTTAGAAATAAATTTATTATTTCATTAATTATTAGTTATTTTTTTTAAAAAATCAATTTTTTATGTGGATAAGCTGGATAAAAATAAATTGACTTTTTAAAAAATAGGTTTATTCTGTTGGAGTAAGTTTATTTTTTCTATTTTTAATTTTTTTAAAAATAGAAGGATAAAATAAGATAGGTCGGGCTTACTTTTATTTTTTATTCAATTGCGATAAAATATGACACAAAAATTATATATCGGTGGGTTATCTTATAACACTACCGATGAAAGATTAAAAGAAGTTTTTTCAGCAGCAGGAACAGTTGTTTCAGCCATTATTATAATGGATAAAATAACTGGACGTTCAAGAGGATTCGGTTTTGTAGAAATGTCTTCTGTAGAAGAAGGTGAAAAAGCTATTGAAATGTTCAATGGCCAAGAAGTTGATGGCAGAAAAATTACTGTTAATGAAGCCAGACCTCAAGAAAATACTGGTGGTTTTCGTCCAAGAACTGGCGGAAATAGAAATTACAGCAACAATAGAAATGATAGAGATGACAGAAAATGGTAATATACAATAAACCATAAAAAATAAAAAATTCATCCAATTGGATGAATTTTTTATTTTATTTTGTTTTTTTCGATGCTTCTGAAAATTGTTTAAATCTGTGTAATTAAATCTGTGTAATTTCAAGAACTTTATTTTTTGAAAACAATCCAGAAATTATAACAACTTGCAATTGTTTGATTTTAAAATATTTTGCTATTTTTTTTATTACAGCTTTGTTTGCTTTGCCTTTTTCGGGGGGTTCTTTTATTGCTATCATAAAATGTGTTTCATTAATTTTTTCAATTTTTTCAATTTTTGATTTGGGCTTGACCTTTAAAAAAATTTTCATATTTTTTTGTTCAAATTTTTATTTTTACCATAAATTACAATCAATGCATGAAAATCTTGATATAGACAAAAATCTTTTTTCAAATTGTTTTCAAATAATTTTTGCAAAGAAAAGTAATCCATTTTATCTGTTAATTTTTTTTCATTGGCTAATCTTTTGGTGTATTCATCAATAACAAAAATTGGTTGATCTAAGGCATAGAGCAAAATGCTATCCGCTGTTTCTGGTCCTACACCTTTTACTTTTAATATTTCTTCTCTCATTTTTTCAAGTCCAATTTTTTTAAATTTTTTTAAAGAGCCATATTTTTCAACAAAAAATTGAGCTAAATTAAAAAGATATTGCGCTTTTTGTTCGTAAAATCCCGCGGGCTTAATAAAAGCTTCTATTTTTTTAGGACCCAAAAGATAAATATTTTTTAAAGAAATAATATGATTATTTTTTAAATTTTTTAAAGACAGCTCTACATTTTTCCAACTCGTTCTTTGTGTTAAAATTGCGCCCATCATTACCTCCTCTTTTTCTTGAATAGTTTTTGGTCTTTTGCACCACAAATTCCATTGTTCGTTTGGTTTTCCATATTTTTTTTCTAATTCTTGATATAATTTTTCAAAAATATTCATAAACGCAATTTTATTTATTTAAAATTTCCCATTTTCCTTCTGCTAAATTTTCTAATTTCCATTTGCCAATTCTTGTTCTCGTTAAATCTTTAACTTCTAATCCAAATATTTTAAACATTCTTCTAATTTGTCGTTTTTTCCCTTCGGTCAAAATTATTTTAAAATTATTATCGCCTAAATATTCAATGTTTTTTGCTCGCACAACTCCATCGCCTTCGCCGATATTTATACCCCTTTTAAACCTTTGAATTATTTCTGCAGATTTGTTATTTAGCCATTCAACAGTGGAAGGATTAAAAATTTTTACATAATATTCTTTTTCATTTTCATATCGCGGATGCGTTAAGAGCTCAGCAAAAAGACCGTCATTTGTTAAAATAATTAAACCGCGACTATTTTTATCTAATCGCCCAACGATAATTAATCTATTCATTTTTAATGGCAATAATTCAAAAATATTTTTTTCCCCTTTAAATGTTCCGTGCGTGCAAACGTAATCTATTGGTTTATTAAATTTGATATAAATTTTTTCCTTTGGCAACTCTAATTTTTTATTATCAATTTCAACAACATCATTTTCTTTCACTGCATAGCCAGATTGAGCTATTTGATTATTTATTTTTACTTTACCCATTTTGATTAATTCTTTGGCTTTGCGTCGTGAACAAAATCCAGTAGCAGCGATAAATTTTTGTAAAATCATATTTGTTATTTTAAAACTAATATTGTATTATATAATAAAATAAATTATTCTATTTTTATTATTTTAGCATAATTTTTATGCATATCAATGATTTGCTTCAAATTACCTGTGAAAGTAATGCGTCTGATCTTCATTTAATAGTAGGGCAACCGCCCGTTGTTAGAATTAATGGGGAGTTAAAGAGGCTTGAGAATCAAATGGTTTTAGAAAAAAAGGGAATAGAAGAATTAATTTTTTCGCTTTTAACTCCAGTTCAAAAAGAAAAATTTTTTGCAGAACGAGAATTAGATATTTCTTATGGAATAAATAAAATTGGGCGATTTAGAATTAATTTGCATTTTGAAAAAAATAATATTGGTTTAGCTGCGCGTGTGATTCCTAATAAAATTCCAACAATGGAAGATATTTTAATGCCTCCTATAACATACGAACTAACACGATCCTCAAAAGGATTAATTTTAATAACAGGTCCAACGGGTTGTGGAAAATCTACTACATTAGCGGCAATGGTTGATTTAATTAACAGCGAACGAACTTGTAATATTATTACATTGGAAGATCCAATTGAATTTTTATTTGAATCAAAAAAAAGTTTAATAAGACAAAGACAATTAGGAACAGATATGTTAAGTTTTAATACAGCATTAAAACATACCTTAAGACAAGATCCGGATATTATTATGGTTGGCGAAATGAGAGATTTAGAAACAATTGCAGCAACAATTACATTGGCAGAAACGGGACATTTGGTTTTAGGAACATTACATACTTATAATGCGGCGCAAACTGTTGATAGAATTATTGATATATTTCCACCGTATCAACAAGGACAAATTAGAACGCAACTTTCTATGGTATTAACAGCCGTAATTTCTCAACAATTATTACCAACATTAAATAAAAATGGGCAAATATCTGCGCGTGAAATTTTAATCAATACGCCAGCGATTGCTAATTTAATTAGAGAAAATAAAATTGCTCAAATTAAAACAGTGATTCAAACTGGAATGAGAGATCAAATGATTTCAATGGATCAAGATTTAAAACGATTATATAAGGAAGGACTTATTTCTAAAGAAAATGCTCAAATAAGAATGGAAAATCCAGAGTTTTTAATTAATTAATATTTATGCGCCCGTAGCTCAGCGGATTAGAGTGTGTGGCTTCGAACCACAAGGTCGCAGGTTCGAATCCTGCCGGGCGCACTGATTAAAAAAATAAAAAATCATTCATT
>JBBTVT010000066.1:0-4238 GCA_038078655.1 Patescibacteria group bacterium | reverse complement strand
AATATGAAGATGGCGAAAACGAAAATTATATTGAAAAAATTTCAAAAATAATATTTGAAATCCAAACAGCTACAAAAAAGATTGATGATGCCAAAGATCTTCAAAATGAACAAGAAGCAAAAAATTATATAGAAAAGATTAAAGAAGGAAAAATTATTCCGCCAGAAGCGCTTCTAAAAAGCTATGAAAATAAAACACAAGAAGAGTGTATTGAATGTAGATATGCAAAATCTGATTTAGCAGAAAAACTTCAACCAATAATAGATATAATAAATTCAAATTTAAACAATTTTTCAACCTGTAAAGAAAAAGATACGGTTATTGAAAATTTAGAAAAATCTTTTTTTAAAATTTATGAAACTCTTAAAAATAACATTGGAAGCGAAAGAGATTTTAATAATGAAAATGTTGTTAAAAATTTTAAAGAAATTTTAAATATTTTAAATATTTAAAAGGCTCTAGACTAGCAAATTTTGAAAAATATTTATAATTTAAATATTCTTCTTTGCTATTTACGTGAATTCTGCACTTTTTTGAAAATTCATTTTTTTAATTTTATAATGTGAAATTTTTGCTCTGATTAGCTCCATAACCTATAATAACACAAAGTTATCTAGTCTAGAACTTAATCTATTTTATGAATTTTTTAATAAAACGAAGCTCGTTTTTTATTGTTTTATTTTTAATTATTTTTTCATTCCCTATTTTTTGTTCTGCCGTAGAAAAAAAAACACCCTATCAAACTATTCTAATAAAACAAAATCTTTCTAATGTCAAAGTGGATGCAAATAAAGAAATCTCCTTTGAGGTTAAATTTAAAAATACTGGGACAGCCACGTGGTATAATAACGGTAGCAATTATTTAGCATTAAACACGACAGATCCTAGCGAAAGGAAAAGCGTTTTTTATTGCTCATCTTGGCCACATTCTTTCCAGTCAGCAAAAATGCAAGAAAAAAAAGTTGCGCCAGGTAAAACTGGAACATTTAAATTTACTCTTTGCGCGCCTAATATTTTTGAATCAAAAAAATATATAGAAAAATTTAGATTAATATCTAATGATTTAGCATTAATTGAAGGCAAAGGGATAGTAACAATTTCTATTGATGTTAAAGGGGCACCAAAACCAAAAGAAGAACCTAAAAAAGAAATTGAATCAAATAATTCAAGTGAGTCAAAAATTTTATCTCCAAAATCAGACATTAGAGCTGATTTATATTCTTTTGTTAAACCAAACGATGAAAGCAATCAAAAAGTAAGCATTATTTTTGATGAAGGTTATGAAGTAAAAAATCAAGATGGAATTACATTATTAAAACAACCGATAGGCAATGAAATTGAGGTTGAATTTAATTTCAAATTTAAAAAATATTATTTAAATATTAATGGGACAAGAATTATTAATACAGATTCTTTTTTAAGATTTTATCCAAATAAAGGATCTGAGGGATTTTCAAAAATTATTAATAATGGTAATATTTCTCCATTAATTAGTAATATTCAAAGCGACAAATTTCGCGGAATATTAGAAATAAAACATAACCAAGAAACAGATCGTATTTTAATTACCAATGAATTTTCTGAAAAATATAAAGAATATTATTTAAAACAAGCGGAAAACAATTTTGATCCAAATAATTTAATTTCTGATTATGATTTTACAAATTATAATTCAATGACTCTTCAAGAAATTCAAAAATTTTTAGAAATAAATGGAAGTTATTTAGCAAATTATATTATTCCATTGGAAGAAAATGTTCCTTTTTGTTATAAAGGACAAAAAAGAGACACAATAAAAATTCCGCAACAAAATGCTGGAAAAACAATTGCTCAAGCGATTTTTGATGAATCTCAAGAACATCAAATCAATCCACAGGTGATTTTAACAACAATTCAAAAAGAATCTAGCGCAATTACTACAAAAGAAATTCCAACAGATAAAAGACTTATTGCTTGGCTCTTAGGTTATGGCAAAAATGATGCATATGCAACTTGCACATATAGCCTTGCTAATGCAAAATCTCAAGCAGAATATGGAGGCATTGGCAACCAAATTGCTTATGCAATTGCAGGATTTCAAAAAACATTTTCTAAAGGGATAGGCCCACAAAAAAATGGTACTACCTATAAAGTAGGTGATACCATTATTCTTTCCGATGCAAAAAAAAATCCTCTGCCAGTTTCTCTTACTAACAAAGCAACTGCTTCTCTTTATCGTTATACTCCATTTGTTTATAATGGAAATTATAATTTTTGGAAAATTTATCAAGACTATTCTAAAAATCAATCATATAGAATAGCCTCTATTTAACACATTTTTATGTCACTCAATTTAGAACCAAAAAATCAAACTCCCGTCAATCAAATTCCTTCTGAACAAATTTATTCTAAAAAACAAAATTTCTTTCAACAACCAAAAGATGATAAATTAAAAATTATTGTTTTGGGAGGATTAGAGGAAGTAGGAATTAATATGACGGTTTTAGAATATAAGGATAACATTATTATCATTGATATGGGACTTCAATTTCCAGATGAAGATATGCCAGGAATTGATTATATTATTCCTAATATTAGTTATTTAAAAGGGAAAGAAAAAAACATTAAAGGAGTAATTATTACACATGGGCATTACGATCACATCGGAGCAATTCCTCATCTTATTCCAGAACTAGGAAATCCTATTATTTTTGGCACTCCGCTTTCTTTAGGGATTATACAAAAACGACAAGAAGATTTTCAAAAAGATTTATTAAAACTTAAAGTAATTTCTTCTGAAAGCGTTTTACATTTAGGTTATTTTAAAATAGAATTTTTTAAAGTAAGTCATAATATTCCTGATTGTGTTGGAATAATTGTGCATACACCACATGGAATAGTCGTTCATACTGGGGATTTTAAATTTGATCTAAGTCCAATGGGAAGTTCGCCTACGGATATGGCAAAAATAGCCACTTTGTACAACCAAAATGTATTGGCACTGCTCTCGGATAGCACTAATGCTGAATCTCCTGGACACCAAATTTCTGAAAAAAATATTTCTGAAACATTAGAGCACATTTTCCATCAAGCATCTGGCAGGATTATTATCGGAACTTTTGCATCTTTATTAGGAAGAATTCAACAAATTATTTGGTTAGCTGAAAAAATAGGTCGCAAAGTATTAGCAGAAGGTTATGGAATGAAAAGCAATATTGAAATTGCTCAAAAATTAGGTTATTTAAAAGTAAAAAAAGGCACATTAATCAACATTAAAGAATTTGAAAAAATACCAGATGATAAAATTATTATTCTTTGTACAGGCGCTCAAGGAGAAGGTAAAGCTGCTTTAATGCGTATAGTAAACAAAGAGCATAAAAAAATTAATATCAAAAAAGGAGATGCTGTGATTTTTTCTTCTTCTGTTATTCCTGGAAATGAACGAATGGTTCAAAAATTAAAAGATTCTTTTTACCGTCAAGGGGCAGAAGTGATTCATTGTCAAATGATGGACGTGCATGCTGGCGGACACGCGAAACAAGAAGATTTAAAATTGTTGCTTAAATTAATTAATCCAAAATATTTTATTCCGATTGAAGGAAATCATAGTTTTTTAAGAATTCATGCGAAAATAGCAGAAATAGTTGGAATCGACCCAAAAAATATTTTTGTTGCCGAAAATGGACAAATAATGGAATTTTCAAATGGGCAAGGAAAATTAACAAATAAAAAAGTCCTTACCGATTATGTAATGGTAGATGGTTTAGGCGTTGGCGATTCTAGCAATGTAGTTTTACGCGATCGCAAAGTAATGGCTGAAGATGGAATGCTTGTAGTAATTTCTACGATTGATAGTAAAACAGGAAAACTAATAAACAATCCGGATATTATTTCTCGCGGATTTGTTTATATGAAAGAAAATAAAGAATTAATTGAACGAGTCCGCAGTAAAGTAAAAAAAATTCTTACTGAAAACGATCCACGAAATACTTTTGATACATATTTAAAAGATAAAATTAGAAATGATTTGGGACAATTCCTTTATACTAAAACCCAAAAAAGACCTATGATTCTGCCTGTATTGATTGAAGTGTAGAAGTATATTGCAGACGCACATTAATTAAATTCAAAATTTTAAAAGGCGAGAGAATTTTAAAGATTTTTTCTTTATTTTCTCTCGCCCTTTTTTGTTTTTTTATTCATTTTGATATAACTGTTTTCGCTGTGCTTCAAGTGGTTCACATTCTTTGCCTAAAAAT
>JBBTVT010000065.1:0-4117 GCA_038078655.1 Patescibacteria group bacterium | reverse complement strand
AATATTATTTTTGAAATTTTTTCAATATAATTTTCGTTTTCGCCATCTTCATATTCTAAAAGATTTTTTATTTTTTCTTCTGTGGCGCTTTTTTCTTGTTCAATTTTTTCTTCTGTGGCGCTTTTTTCTTGTTCAATTTTTTCTGGATTTATTTTATTTAGACAACATTCATCAAGCATATAATTTTTAAATAAATTTTTGTATTTTAATTTAAATCTTTAGAAGAAGCATCCTTTTCCTCTTGTATTGTATTATCGCTTTCTGTGGAATCTTTTAATTCCATTTTTTTTTCATTTGTTATGCTTGCTATTTCTTCCTCCGCTCTTTCTTTTATTTTTTCTCCAATAAAATTTAACGGATCAGGTCCTCTATTATTTTCTATTGTCATAATATTTTAAATTAAAATTAAATAATATTTATCTTTAGTATATGCAATTTTTAAATTTTGTCAATTATGTTTATGGACTTGAACAGAGTGTTGCATTAGATTCTTGAATCAAAGCTCATCTTGTACACTTAGAAAAAAAATAAAACCTCAGAAATATTTACCGATTAAAATAATTATTTTAATTTAAAGTGTAATTAAATTAATGTTTAGGTTGAACCTCTAAACATTATCTGGCAGTTATTTTAAACATTTTAAAATCGTGAAAAAGCGATAAATTTTGTTAGTTTTTCACGGTTATGTTGACAAAAACGTGAAAAAAATATAATCTTAGTGTATGGCAAAAACATTAAATGTTTTTAATAAAATAAATTTTCTTCGCGAACGATATTATAAAGCATCCATAGGCAAAGATGCGCTTATTATAATGATTTCTGAAACAGAAGTTGCTGAACAAGTATATAATTCAAATGCCATAGAAAATAGTACGCTCACCCTTGAAGAAACAGAAAAAATACTTTTACAAATTGATTTAGACAGATTTATTAATGAAAGAGAACTTTTTGAAGCTAAAAATTTAGCGCGGGTTGTTTCATACGTAAATAAAAAAGCCAAAGAGCAAGAACTTACAATCGAAATAATTTTATTGCTTCACAAAATGTTGATTTCTAATATTCGCGATGATATTGCTGGAAGATTTAGAAAAAATAATGAATATGTTCGTGTTGGAAATTATATTGCGCCAAATCCAAAAGAAATATTTGGCCGTCTTGAAAAAATGTTAATTGAATATAATGCCACGAGCTATAAAGATATTATCAAACGAATTGCAAGATTACATCTTGTTTTTGAAAATACTCATCCGTTTATTGATGGCAATGGTCGTATTGGCCGCGTTATTAACAACTATTTACTTATACGAGAGGGATTTGTGCCGATAAATATAAAATTTATTGATAGAAAAAAATATTATGAAGCATTTAAAGAATTTGATAAAAAAAATGCAACAACAATAATGGAAGAAATAGTAGGCAAAGCGCTTACAAATAGTTATTACAAACGATTGGCGTATTTGGAAAATAAAAAAATTATTACTCTTATTGATTACGCGAAGAAAAATAAACTTTCACATTCTAATCTTATAAATAAAGCAAATAGGCAAACAATCGAAGCTTTTTTAGAAAAAAATATTTGGAAAATCGGGGTTTAGTTTTTTAAAAAAGCAATAATGAAATAATTGAACTTGAAAAATAAAAAATCGCAGTTTTATTATCAATAGATGCATTTAGACTACATGTTTAATGGATGCAAAAAGTTAATAATATTGCGTTAGATTCTTGAATCCAAGTTCTACCATCTACTCATGGACCAGTGCAATGAATTGACATTTTATTTTATTTAAATTAAATTAAATTTGTTCTACTTTTTTTCCGCTTATAGCTCAATGGTAGAGCAGTAGCCTCTTAAGCTATTGGTTCCAGGTTCGAATCCTGGTGGGCGGAGAAAGCGCGGAAAAAAGGCGGTTCTTTCATTGTGATTCTTTTGAGGCGGTGTAGCTCAGTGGTTAGAGCAGAGGAATCATAATCCTCGTGTCGGGGGTTCAAATCCCTCCACCGCTATAAATTTATTTTTATTTTTATTTTAAATTATGGAAAATATTCAACAAATAGAAAAAAATGATTCTTTAAAAATTGAAACTCCAATCGTTTCATCCTTGCCTAGCGCTGTAGAAACTTTTAAACGCGCATGGGGCATTTACAAACAGAGACTATGCACGTTTTTAGAAATAATGATAATTCCAATATCAATAATATCCGCATTAGTTTTTTTAATGGACGCCATTGCTGAAGGAAAATTATCTAAATTTATTTCTGATCCACTTGTTATTTTTTCAATCACTTCATTTTTTATGATCGTTGTGTTCGTAATCCAATCTTTGGGACAAATAGCATTGCTTTATGCTATTAAGAATGATCAAAAAGAAGACGGAGTAATAAAAATATATAAACGCGCGTGGAGCAAGATGCTTTCTTATTGGTGGATTTGTCTCTTATCCGGGTTTATTATCTTAGGTGGATTTTTACTTTTTGTTGTGCCTGGAATTATTTTCTCAATTTGGTTTGCTTTTCCAATATTTATTTTAATTGCTGACGATTTAAAGGGAATGGATGCATTGCTAAAAAGCAAGGAATATGTAAAGGGCAGATGGATGAATGCATTTTGTTATTTCTTTTTTATTGGAGCAGTTCTTTTAATAGCAATGTTAATTTTAAGTGGCATTTTATTTTTTTTAAAGAATGTTTTAATTCAATGGTTTGGGCAATTTATTTTTGAATTATTTTTAACACCATTATTAACGATTTATTTATTTTCGGTGTTTAATAATTTTAAACAATTAAAGGGTGATTTTATTTTTACTCCTGCAAAAAAAGAAAAAATAACATTTATTTGTATGGCTATTTTGGGAATTTTAATGGTGCCAATTCTTGCAACTTTAATTGTTTTTAGTTTAAATCATGCTAGAATAGAAGCGCGCAATGCGATGCGAGAAACTAATGTTATACAAATTCAAACAAATCTTTATATGTATTATAATAAATACAATAAATATCCGATTTCATTGGATGCGCTATCATCAGAATTATCATTAAGTTTACCTACCGATCCGTTAACACGACAACCTTACCAATACAAATTACAAGCAGATGAAATGGATTATCAACTTTGCGCGCAATTAGAACCTAAAAAAAATCAAAAATGTATTTCTTCGGAAGAAATGAATTATTAAACATTATTTTGTCGCGGGGTAGAGCAGCGGCAGCTCGTCAGGCTCATAATCTGAAGATCGTGGGTTCGAATCCCACCCCCGCAACCATTATAAGTTTAAAACGTAATATTGTTGTATTGAAATTCCGGTAAATTTTTTATTATTATTTTATAATTTTTTTATGATTCCAAATAAAATCGTGACAATTTTTGTTAGCATTATATTATCTGTTGGCGCAATTTATTTGGGCATTTTAAGCTGGAATGCTGTTGAAGAGCATAATTATATAGGTATAAGTCCAAAAGAGAATCATTCTGTTTATATTACTGGCAAGGGTAAAGCAACTGGGACGCCTGATGTTGCTAAAATTCAATTGGGCTATAGCGTTGAGAAAAAAACAGTTGGAGAAGCGCAAAAAGAAAATACAGAAAAAATGAATGCTATTACAAATAAATTAAAAAAAGATTTTAAAATTGATAGCAAGAACATTAAGACAATTAATTATTCAATTTCACCTCAATATGATTATGCGCCAACTACTGGCAATCAAACTTTGCGCGGTTATTCTGTAAGTCAAGATTTAGTGATTATAGTTAAAGAGATGAATAAAATTAGCCAAATTTTAGACGTAGCAGGAGCTATTGGAATTAATCAAGTTGGAAATTTATTATTTGAAATAGATGATCTAGAAAAACTTACACAAGAAGCAAGAATAAAAGCGTTAGAACAAGCCAAAATTAAGGCTGAATCTTTATCAAGAATCGCTGGAGTAAAATTAGGTAAAATTATTTCTTTCAGCGAAACATCTAATGAGCCTGTTTCTTATGAAGACTTAGGTATGCGTCTTGAAAAAATAGCTCCATTAGACGCAAATGCAGTTTCATCAGTGGAAGCTGGCAGTAATGAAATTACAGTTTTTGCAACAATACAGTATGAGATTATCAATAATTAAACCTCGGTAAATT
>JBBTVT010000064.1:0-15296 GCA_038078655.1 Patescibacteria group bacterium | reverse complement strand
TTAAAGCTTTTGTTAATAAGAGGGAAATCAGGAATAATGTTTTGATGAATTACTTCCCCTAATAATGACCAATTTATAAAAGAAGGGTCGCGTGGCATAACTCTGGAAATATTGCCTTGACTATCAGTGCTTACAAAATAAACTATTTCTCCTCTCCAGCCTTCTACTATACTTATCGCTATGGCATTTTTTTTCAAAGCGCCAATATCTTTATTATTAATATCACCAACAGGTAATTTTCCCAAAGCCTGTTCAATAAGTTCTAAAGAAGCTAAAACTTCTTTTATTCGCACCATAAATCTTGCGTAAACATCTCCATCGTTTTCAATTTCAATATTTTTTAAGCGCAATTCATCGTAGGCGGCGCAAGGAAAATCAAACCGAGCATCAAGGCTAATGCCTGTTGCTTTGGCAGCAACTCCCAATGCTGCATATGTCTTGGCTAATAAACTTGTCAATTTGCCAGTACCTTTCAAGCGATTTAACAAAGAAACGCTACCTGTAACAATTTTTATTATTTCCAAAAAGTCTTTACGAATATTAATAAGATTTTTGGACAATTCTTCTTTTTTGTCAACGGCAATATCTTTAGTTACACCGCCATAAATATTAACGCCGCGCAAAAATCTGCTACCTGTCAAATCCTCATTTATTTGCATAACCATTTCCCGTAAACGCGCGCCATTGGCCCCGCCAAAATTAAATCCAGTATCTAACATAATAGCGCCAATATCGCCAAAATGATTGGCTAAACGTTCCAGCTCGGCAAAAATTACTCTTAAATATTCTGCTCTTCGTGGCAATATCGTTTGTGATAATTGTTCCAAAGCTTGACAAAAAGCCAATGAATGACTGAAAGAACTATCGCCAGAAATTTTTTCCGCCAGTTCAATCTTTTTCTCTATCGGTAAAACTTCAAATAATTTTTCGCTGCCTTTATGAACAAATCCCAAACGCGATTCCAGCAAAACCATTTCTTCTCCAGCCATACTAAAACGAAAATGACCGGGCTCAATAATACCGGCATGAATCGGGCCGACAGGTATTTCATAAATACCTTCACCATCAACCTTTTGGAATAAATATTCACCTTTTGCTTCTTCTGGTTTAGTTTGCCAAGCAAAATCTTTTCTTAGAGGATAAACATTGGCTGGCCAATTTTCATGAAGAATAATTGGTCTTGAATCGGGATTGCCTATCGGCTTAAGGCCAAAAAATGTTTGAATTTTTCTTTCATAATTTATTGACTCATAAATAACGCTAGCCAACGAAGGAAAGTCCTCAGTATTTTTTAATTTAATAAAAAGCGCGAGGAAAGCTTGTTCTTCTGGGACTCCAAAAATATACCAAATTTTAAAACATCCCTGTTCTGCTCGATCATCAGTCGCGGTAATAAGTTTAAGCGGCAGATTTTTATTGTGCCGCAAATTAATTGCGATCTCTTTGATTTCAGAAACAGCAACCTCAAAAGAAACAGTATTGCCAAAATATTCTATTTTCGCTTTTTCAGGAATATATGATTTTATTTTATCAAAATTCATATTTTAAAATAACATTATTAATCAATTCTTGTAAAAAATGTGGCTGATAAAAACTTAAAAACAAAATTAAAGCCAAAAGTACAGTTGGCGGAGCAACAAGCCAAATGTTTTCTTTTTCTTTTATCATATCAGCGGGCTTTTCTCCAAAAAACATAACCGAAATATGTTTAAGAAATCCAATAAACAAAATTGCCATTAGAATAATGACTGTGATGGTTATAATCGGATGAGAAGCTATACCTGCAGAAAAAATAAACAATTTTGTTAAAAAAATTCCAAACGGCGGCATACCTATAATAGCGAAAAATCCAATTAAAAATAAAACACCTGTAGCTGGAATTGTTTTTAAAACACCTTTAATATTTATAATTTTTGTTGAGCCGTATTTCAAAAAAATGTTTCCGGCCGACAGAAACAAAGCGGATTTAGCAAACGCATGATAAATCATATGCAAAATTGCCGCAAGAACGCCCAGCCCTCCAAATCCAAAACCAAGCGCGACAATTCCCATATTTTCAATGCTTGAATAAGCAAGTAAACGTTTATAATTTTTTTGAGTAAAAATTATAAACGAAGCAATAATTATTGAAAGTAAACCAAAAATAATTAATAATTTTTGCGCAAATTCAACCCCAACAGCCGCGTCAGTGATAAATTTAAATCGTAAAATCGTAATAAATGCCACATTTAACAATACTCCGGAAAGTAAAGCGCTGACAGGCGCAGGAGCCTTACTGTGAGCATCTGGAAGCCAAGTATGCATAGGAGCGAAACCAACCTTTGTCCCATAACCGATTAAAACAAAGATAAATGCAATTTTAGCAATTATTGGATCAAGCAGTAATGCGTTTGAAAACAAAATATCCCAAGTAGCAAATATAGGTTTCCCCTGTAAAGCGGTAAAATATAATAATGTTCCAAAAAATCCGAGCAATAAACCTGTAGAATTAATGATTAAATATTTCCAAGCAGCTTCCATTGCTGACGGTTTATTATAAAAACTAATAAGAAAAGCAGTGGAAAGCGTTGTTGCTTCAATAGTAATCCACGCAAATATTGGATTATTAGCAACTATTGCTAAAATCATTGCCAATAAAAAAATATTTAGCAAAGCAAAATATTGTCGCGCTCTGGTAAGTCCAATGATATTTTTAGCAGTTTCTTGACGAAGATATTGAATTGAATAAACAATAGATGCAAAATAAACAATACAGATTATTAACAAAACAATTGCTCCTAACGAATCAACAGAAAACAAAATGAATGGAGAATAAACGCCTTGCGACAAAACTTTTGATATTACAATACAAGACTCAAACAATGCGACAAGAGAAGCGATAACGGAAAAAAATTCAATAATGCCTCTACGTTTGGCTAAAATGCTTATTAAAGAAGCAGTTATTAAAGATACGATGATAATTATTATTTCCATATTTTAATCTTTTAAACTTTTTATAGAAGTTATATCAAGCGTTCCAAAATGTTTATAAATCATAGAAATAAATATTGTAGCAATAAGAATCCAAATAGCAATATTAACTATAATTCCTATTTGCAAGGCAGGGAATTGTTCTAACCCCGCAAAAATTGAAAAGGCAACGATACAATTTTCCAATGATAAAATGCCCAGAGTTTGAGAAAGCGCGCCCTTGCGATTGATAATTAAAAATAGAGAAATAAAAATTGCGGCAAACGACAGAGACAAAAAAGAATGATATTCAGGAACAATGTTAGTAAGTGGTAAAAACTTTTGCGAATGAGCAACTGCAGTCAAAGTCCCTAAGCAAATAAGGGTTAAGGATACATTTAAAACAGTGCTAGCGGAAAATGTTAATTTATGTTTTTGAATGAGTTTAATAAAAAATGTCGGCGCTAAAATAACTTTAACAATTAACACAATCAAAAATATACACAATAAAGAATTGTCGTTGGTTTTCAAAAAAGAATCAAATAGCATTATGGCGATAGCCAAAGATTGAATGCCATAAGCAATCACGGCGCTAAAATTTTTTTTCGTTAAATGTTGAAAAAGAATGCTTAAAAAAATAATTCCTGATAAAAATTGTAATAAAGATGTGTCCATAAATATATTTATATAAGACTAATTGCTATCGCGCTCAAAATAAATGATGTTATTAATAAATCTGGCAATCGGAAGAATCTAAACTTGGCCATAACAGATTCAATCAAACCAATTATGGCGCACAAAATAAATGCCTTAAAAAATAAAACAACTATGCCTATAAAAATTGCCTTGAAATCGGCTGTTTGCGCAATGCCAACAGGGAAAAAAATGTTGGCGCCTAAAATTAAAAATATAAAAAATTTATTAGCTGCTGCCCACTCAATTAAAGCTAATCTTTTCCCAGAATATTCTAGAATCATTGCCTCATGAACCATAGTTAATTCTAAATGAGTGGCTGGGTTATCAAAAGGAAAACGACCTGTTTCGGCTAACAAAACAATAAAAAAACCAATGAAAGCTAAAGTGATTGGCAAAAAAAACTTGGCAGTCAAAAATATGTTTGTTTCAACTATAGTAAATAGATTAGTGGTTCCGGCTATTAAAGCAACAACAAAAAAGGATAGAATAAAACCACCTTCAGCTAAAGCTGATATAGTCATTTCTCTGCTTGAACCAAAGCCTCCAAAAGCGCTACCTGTATCCATGCCAGCTAAGGCCAAGAAAAAAGTGCCTAAAGCTAAAGTATAGACTACCATTAATAAATCTCCGGTCAATGAATTAACGAGAAAAGAAGCAAAAATGGGAATACTTAAACCGCTAATAATAGTAACGGCAAAAATGATAAATGGCGCTTGACGAAAAACCCAAGAAGCGTCAGAACTAATTACCTCATCTTTGCGCATCATTTTCCAAAGATCTCGATAAACCTGAAAAATACTTGCTCCCTGTCTATTTTGTAATTTAGCTTTTATTTTTCTAACTACGCCAATAAAAAAAGGGGAAACTAAGGGAACAAAAATTAATTGTAATGCCCAAAAAAACATCGTCATATATTTATAACAAAAACAAAATAAATATTAGCGTAATCAAAATGTATAAAATATAAATATTAATATTTCCGCTTTGAATTGATTTAGCTTTGGAGGATAATATTGAAATTAATTTATGTATTGGCTGATAAAAATACGTTTGATAAACATCATGTATTTCTAAACGAACAATCTTTGATTTGTGTAAAAATCTCATTTCTGAATCATTATATTCAACTTCATGCTGAATGCTAGGACGTAAAATGTGAGAAAAAATAGTTACAATTGATCGAGAAAAACCAGTAGCAGTTATTTCCATTCTTTCGTTTAAATTTATGCCGCAATCCCAAGTTGCGCCAATTTTAATAATTTGATTTTTATTGATTAAAAATTTAACCCAGAATATTACTAAAATTAATATAAGCGCAAAGACGATAAACCATAATGGAGCAGATACTGTAGCAGAACCATTAGGAGTAATCAAACTTCCATTAATTGATTCGTTAAAAAATAAGGTTGCGTTTTGAAAAATATTTAAGCTAGCGCTAATTTTTGTCAACAAAATTCCAAAATATCCAGAAGCTATGCCAAAAATTAAACAAATTGTAGCTAAGGCTCCCATGCTTAAAGAAAATAAAATAGAAGACTCTTTAGCCTGTTTTACAATTTCGCTTCTTGGTCTAGCTAAAAAAGTTGCGCCGAAAACTTTAACAAAACATACTAAAGCTAAACCACCTGTTAAAGCCAATGAGCCAGCAGCCAAAACAAAAATTAATTTTATAAAAATATCGGTTGATGCTATTCCTTGCAATAAAGACTGGAAAGTCATCCATTCACTAAAAAAACCATTAAAAGGAGGTAACCCTGATATGGCCACAGAACCAATGAGAAAGAAAAATGCTGTTAGTGGCATATATTTAATTAGGCCACCATATTTTTCTATATTTCGCGTATGTGTCTGACTAATAACCGAACCAGCGCTTAAAAATAAAAGCGCCTTAAAAACGGCATGATTTAAAATGTGAAAAAGGGCCGCAGCTAAACTAAAAATAGCCAGCGTTAAATTTCCCAAAGAATAAAAAATCAAACTACTGCCTAATCCTAATAATATAATTCCAATATTTTCAATGCTATGGTAGGCTAAAAGCCTTTTTAAATCATGTTCAGTTAAGGCATAAAGCACTCCCAATAAAGCGGAAGTGGCGCCGACAATAAGCACGACAATTCCCCACCATAAAGGAATTGATGAAAACATATCAAAAAAAATTCTAATCATCATATAAATGCCTGTCTTAATCATAACTCCCGACATCAAAGCAGAAATATGCGATGGAGCGGCTGGATGAGCGCTCGGCAACCAAATATGCACAGGAATAATTCCAGCCTTAGTGCCAAAACCTATAAGCGCCAAAACAAAAATTGTATTTTTAAAAAAATCCGGCATTAAAACTAACCCGGCTTTAATAGCAGTAAAATCAAATGAACCAGCAAAAACATACATTATTAAAAAAGCCAAAACGATAAAAGCGGTACCGACATGGGTCATAATTAAATAAAGAAATCCTGCATCAATATTATTTTTATTCTCTCTGTCGTACACTACTAAAAAATATGACGCCACAGCCATAATTTCCCAAGCAATTAAGAAAAGTAAACCGTTTGTGGCAGATACAACTAATAACATTCCAGCAATAAATAAATGATAAAAAAATCCTAAAACACCGAGGTCATATTTTTTATAAAAGTGTTTTGCATAATCAATCCCATATATTGAACAAAAAAGCGCTATTAACGATATAATAAAAATAAAGAAAGCTGACAATTGGTCAATGTGAAATGAAAGATTGAGAAGCGGAAAAACTGAATAATCATAGGTAAAAATGTTTTTAGAATAATGCAAAAAAGAATTGATAGCAAAAACTATTCCCCATAAAGATCCTATGATTGCCATTATTCCCGACCACCAATTAGCTATTTGATCGTTTTTTCTAAATAATAAAGCTCCGACTGCCCCACAGACATACAAAGCAATTAAAATGAAAAAATTAATTTCTATTGTCATAATATTTAATATATTATCTTTTTATAATTTTATTTTGTTCTATTTTTTCTAAAATATTAAGTAGATGTGCAAGGATTGTTTTAGGAGACGGTGGATTGCCTGGAATACCATAATGCACAGGTATTACAGAATCAATACCATCTAAAGTAGCATAAGATCCTTTAAATATTCCTCCATTGATAGCATCGTCGCCAACGGCAATAATTATTTTAGGATCCGGAGTAGCGTCATAAGCACGACGCAAGGCTTCAGCCATATTGCGAGTTACCGGACCGGTTACCATTAACATATCTGCATGTTTTGGCGAAGCGACAAAATGAATGCCAAAACGTTCGATATCATAAAAAGCATTGCTTAACGCAACCAATTCTTGCTCGCAAGCATTATCAGAACCAGCGTCAACCTGACGGATAGCCAATGATCCATTAAATAATTTTTTGACCTTGTCTTTTATTTTTTCTCCTAAAACAACAACTTCTTCTGTTTTAACAGAAAAAGTTGTTTCGGGAATTACTTGTTTGGGTGTTTTTAATATTTTTAATAAAAGTTTTAACATAAAGATCTAGATAACTACAAATTATTTTTGAGAAAAATTTATAACAGTTTTGATTAAACCATTAGGTATAAAAATAATTTCTTTCTCATTGCGCAAAATAGTTGAGCGCAATGTAATTTTGATAACTTCCCCCTCTTTATCGTCTATTTTAATCTTATCGCCAATCGCATATTGATTTTCTATTAGAATAAACAATCCGGAAATAAAATCTTTTATTAATGATTGCGCGCCAAAACTAATAGCTAATCCAATAATTCCAGTCCCGGCCAAAATTGGTCCAATATTTACCCTAAAAAAATTTAAAATCATTAAAAAAATAATAATATAAATAATAACATTGCCAATCTTAATAATAATATTCTCTATTGTTTTTGCTCTCTTTTTTAAAATTATTTTTTCTTCATTGCTACCCTCAAATAATTTTTTAATTATTGCTCTGACTATTTTTTTTAAAATAATTTTTCCAAAGAAAAACAAAACAATAATCCAAAAAATATTTAAACCGTAAATTTTAATAAAATTAATCATAAAAAAAACCTCAAAACAATAAAGTTAATGATCAAACAAATTAATGCGCTTATTTTATGTACCGATTGGCAAAGTAAAATAAAAAGTGCTTCCTATCCCTTCCTTACTTTCTACCCAAATTTTTCCATTATGCGCTTCAATAATACTTTTAGCAATAAAAAGACCTAGGCCAGAACCGCTTGTTTCCATTTTTAATGCTTCTTCGCTTCTAAAAAATTTAGTAAATAATCTTTCTTGATCTTTTTCTAAAATTCCTATCCCTGTATCTTTAATTGACACTTTAATATCATTATTATTTTCATTTAATAAAATAACTATTTCTCCATTCTGTGTTGTATATTTTATTGCATTATCTATTAAATTTTCTAAAACCATTCTTATTTTTTCTAAATCAACTTTTATTTTTGGTAAAGAAAAATTTGATTCATTAAAAATACATTTAATATTTTTATTCTTTATTTGAACACTAAAACTTTTAACAACATCTTGAATTAATTTATTTATTTGAATCTCAGATAATTTATAAACAAAACTACTCTCTTCAAGATGAGAAACAACCAATAATCCATTAACCAATTTAATCATTCTTTCGTTACATTGATAGGCATTATTTAAAAGTTCTTTTTGTTCGTTGTTTATTTTCCCTTCATTTTCATCAAGAATTAATTTTAACGACCATTTAATTCCGGTTAATGGGGTTCTCAATTGATGCGCAGCGATAGTAATAAATTCTGATTTCATTTTATTAATCACTTTTTCTCGAGTAATATCGTGCAAAACAATCAATGTTCCAATAGTTTCTTGAGATTGAGTAATAACTGTAACAGTTTGTATCTCAAAATTTTTTTCCAATGGTTGAAATAAACTTAATTCACATTTTTCATCCCTACAATGCCCCTCTGTATTTAAAAATACTTCATAAAACTTTTTAATTTGAGAAAATTCAGAGAGTTCAAACAAAGTCTTTCCTATTAATTCCTTACCCTCTACATTTAAAATATTTTGAGCTTTTGGATTAATTAAAATAATTCTTTGTTCCTGATTAATCATAACCAATCCATCGGTTAAACTATTAACCACCGCTTCTATTTTGCCTTTTTCTACTACTAATTTTTCTTTAGAATCAGAAAGAGCAAGGTCTCTTTTTATAAGCATTTTTGCAATTTTATCTAATTCAATTAAAGAATTTTTATAATCATTTGTTTTTTCTTTTTCATTATTTTTTTTATCTTGCAAAGAGCTAAGCATAAAAAATATTTTTATTATCCTAAGACTAAAAGACACACTGTTTCATTGTGAAAAACAGAATTACAAGTGTTTAAATTAATATTACTTCCCAATGGGGCTTGTTCGCCATAAGTATAAAATCCAATTAATGGAATTTCTTTCCCTAAAACATTTTGAATAGCTTGAATTTCTTCATTAATTTGACCGCCCAATAATTTATGACGCGCCATACAGTCAAAAACAAAAATTGCTTTAGGTGCAACGCCGTTAAGTTGACTTAAAGCATTCTCGGCAGCTTCTTTTGCCGCTTGAATAGCTTTTTCTGGATCACCTAACATTAAACGAACTTCTGATCCTTCCAAAACTTCGGCTGCGCAAGTAATTTCTCCTTTTTCATTTGCAATAACAACATCAACAATTAATAATTCGGATGAATCTTTTACTGTCATCCCTAATGGATAAGTATATGCCATTTTAGCGATTGGTTCTTTAATTAATTCTTCAGCTCTCTTACCAAAATAATCTTGATAAATACTTAAAGCTGGCTTATTGTCTAATTCTTTAATTATTGCTCCCTCTGATTTAGTTACTCGCATTGGTAAGCCAATTGGTTCCCATCCGTGCTTCACTCCTACACCCCAAGAAAAATTACCAGACAAACCAATGCCAATTACAGTATCGTTTAAAACTTGATTTTGATAATAAACAAAAGTCTTTTTAAAAGCAAAATCATCCCCAGCAGAACCTCCAATAATTGGGAAATGCTCTCCTAAAGCCGCTTTAAATCCTCGAACAATAGCTGCGCCATTTCCGGTCAAACCTTCTAATAAACTGATAAAAAGAGAAATTTTTTCTGGAGCTTTTTTAATAACTTCTTCTGCTGCTTCTTGGCCAGCGCGATGACTATCTAAATGTACATTTTTCCCTAAACCAACTGTAAATTTAATTTGATCTGAAGCAATCGCCATCGCTACCACATGTCCGCGAACAGACCCTTGTGTTATAATTTCTCCTGAATCACTACAGCCAATAATCATTGCTCCCTGTGCAACATCATTAATTCCTTGAAGCATTTGTTCTTGATTCAAAGCAACAGAAGAAAAAACCATAATTAAATTAGGCTTTGCGCTAATTTGATCAATGGCCTGTTGACAAGCTTCTTGCCCAGCTTTCTGAGCATCAACATTATTGCTTTTGCCAACACCAGTTTTAATTGAATCCATATCTTTCTCCTTTTTAATTTACGAAAAGTAAATTAATAAAAATAAATAAATTAAAATAAATTAAATTAAATTTAATATCTCATTAATTTTATCTACAATTTCTTGCGGAGAAAAGTGAGCCTTAATAAGATAATCTTTTGCTCCCAATGCCAACCCCTTGTCTATATCTTCTTTTTGTCCCAAATTACTCAACAAAATAACAGGAATTGGGTTTGTGCTTTTATCCTCTTTTAAAGTTTTTAAAACATCAAATCCATCAATTTTTGGCAAAATAATATCCAGTAATATTAAATCTGGGATATTTTTTTTAGCTTGTTGTATCCCTTCTTCCCCGTCTTCTGCTAAAAAAACTTCAAACCCCTCCTTGTTCAATTTTTTTTCACATAACCTTCTTAAAAATAAATCATCTTCCACAATTAAAATTTTAATTTTGTTTGTCATAATTTAAAAATTAAAAATAAAAATATTTAAATTAATTTTTTGCGATATTTTTTCTATTTTTAGAAACAACCTTATTTTTATATTTTTCAACCTGCGTTTCTAATTTTGGGACAATCATATCAATGGCGGTATATATGTCATTAGCAGATTCTTCGGCTATTAAAATTTGTTTTGGAGCATAAAATATTGTTTCTATCCTTTGAACTTTACCATGACAATGATGATGATCAACGTTTAATTCCACACGCACTTCTAAAATTTCTAATATATTTTTAAGATGCTTTTCTGCAAAAACTTGTATTTTTTTCTCAATATAAATTTTAAGAGCATCAACAAGTTTAATGTCTTTTGTAAAAAATTTTATTTCCATAATTTAAAATTTAAAAATTAAAAAATTTATTTATTAATTTTATTCTTCTATTATTTTTTTTCAAGAGTTTGTACAAAATGATATATCTTAGGGTAAAGTCTGTTGGCAATACCGCTGTTGTATATTTACCCAGTTTGCGATGTGTATGGCAGTTATCCATTTCATATCTTTTGAAACACAAAAAGGTGTTCGTGCATTATTAGCAAGAAATTTAAAGCCTTAGATTTTTCTACCCAAAAACCTGTCGCTTTACAGTTAAACTGTCTCTTTATTATGTCTTCCTTTAAAAGAAAGCTGGCTTTCAAAAAGCGGTCCATAACCTTGTACGCTAATGGCTGATACATCTTATTTCGTCTGGTATCTCCCATTAAAATAGAACAAAACCTGCCCGGCTTTAAAACCCTAAAAAACTCTTTGGCGACTTTTTCCATTTCATCGCAAAAGGCTTCTATGTCATGAATATTTGATAAGTCATCTACAAGCTTACCTTCGCTGTATTTTATGATGTCTACGTAGGGAGGATGAGTAAGAATAAAATCAACGGTATTGTCCTTTATTTTTTCGAGATTACGAGAATCCCATTTAAAACCTCTTTGCCAGCTTTTATTTTCAACTTTAAAATCCAAAGATTTTTTAGTACGGTCCAAAGCATACTGATTTATATCAGAATAGATAATATTTCTATTGAGGATTTTTGCTTCGATTGCAGTTGTGCCACCGCCGATCATGGAATCCAAAAGAACATCATTCTCTTTTGAATAACGCAAAATCAAATTTCTAACCACTTCTGGAGACCAATTTCCACGCCAGTCTGAAGTATGTGTTGCCCAATTGCCTCGGAGAGGAAAAGCCCATACGGTCGTACATTCTAATTCAAACTCGTCGGGATGTAATTTTAATTCTGTATCTTTTTTGATTGCCATAATGAGTTACCATATTAGTTTGTCTAAGGCACCAGCCTCGAGCATATTCAAATTAAAAACATACTCATTGTGATTATAAGTTTCTTCAAGTGGTCTTTTTGTAATATGCCAACCTAAGCCGTCAGTCACCCAAATAAAATCAATATCCTGTGCTTTAAGCTCATCATAAAGACTTCTAAATTCGCCACAAACAGCTTTCAGTTTTGAACCGCCTCCATTATAGAAGTTTGCCTCAAACAATTTTATTTTCTTTGTTTTGAGATTAAATACAGCAAAATCAAAACTTCGTTCAGATTTATCTACTTTCACATCAACGCCTCATTTACTTTTTATATTAGTAGCACAAGCTTGAAACATATATTCATAACCGTTTTTATCACAGAAATCACTCAAAAACGCTCCCACAATTTCTTCCATGAGAATTCCGCCACGATTTTTACGACCATTACTATCTAGTCCAACTTCAACACCTATAACGTAATCAACTAAATTCTTAATGCCGTCTTTCTGAAACAAACGAGCAAGCCCAGATTTTTCTAAAAATTCATAGCACTTATCTATATTTTGTTCCTTACCTGAAAAATCAAAGAAGTTGGAATTCTTAGTAATCTTATCAAATACCTCAAGTTTATTTTCCCTCACAGCTAAAAGCACAGGTAAGGCTTTTGCAATATCGTGGTTTGAACTATAAAGTTTCTTAAATTCATCCTCAAGATTGTCTTTCCCAAGGAGATAGTTGAGCTTATTGAGGGAAATTTCCAAATCCGAACTGTTTGAAAAAACTTTCTTCCAGTTTACAAAATAATCCCAAGTCTTAATTGAGCTCTTAAAAGTGGTTATTAATTTATTAAAATCTTTTTGCATATTTATTTAATAATTAGTTATTAAAACTTCAGTAATTTTTCCTCTACCCAAACCTTTGGAATTTATAGCACGGCCGCCTTGAACCTTGTTGATTTTAACTCCTTTGATTCCAGAATAGATATTATTAATGAACGGAGTATCAGAATTTGAAAGCATAACAAAACACCCTCTCTTGTGTAATTTAACAAAGGTGTCGCGAAGTTCTGTCTGCTCTTTATCTAAAAATGATTCAACCGTGTATGAAGTAAAAAAAGCAGTCTTGCTAACTGGGTAATATGGTGGATCAAAATAAATAAAATCTCCTTTTTTGGCTTTTTTAAAAACCTCTTTGTAATCCTGATGTTTTATATCGATATTTTGAAGTGCTTTTGATACTTTTCGCAAATTATCCTCATCACAAATAAGAGGATTGCTATATTTACCAAACGGCACATTGAACCCTCCATTGCTATTTACTCGATACATGCCGTTAAAACAGGTACGATTGAGAAAAATAAAGCGAGAGGCCACAGTAACATCGCTAAGTTTGTTTAGGTTCTGGGCACGGATCTTTAAAAAGTATTTTTTGTCAGTTCTGTGTTTTTTGAGGGATGTAATTAATTTTTCAAGGTCGTTTTTTATTACATTGTATGTAATAACAAGTTCTCTATTTAAATCAGATAGAAAACCTTCTTCTGGAAGCAAATCAAAAAAGACCGCACCACCGCCGACAAACGGTTCAAAGTACCTGCTATTTTTAGGATCGAAATTTTCCGGCGGATAAAGGTTCATTTTTCTAAACTGTTTAAGAAGTTGGCGCTTACCGCCAACCCATTTAACGAACGGCTTTGGTTTTTCTGCAATAATTCTCGCCGAATCATCGAGTAGATTTGTTTTATCGGCAAGAAAAAAAACCCTGCGTGCAAAAATCGCATTTATATCGAACGTTTTTTGAATAGTCTGAATTGCTTGTTTTGTCGTCATAAAATATCTTTACTTTTTATTGTTCAAGTCCAAGAACATAATTGACACTTTTTATTTAGAAGCTTGGGTAACCCATCTTCCATAGCTATCTAAATTTAGTTGTAAATCTCTAAACTTTGAAAACAATTTTTGAGCCTCTTTTTTTGTATAAAAACTATGGGGTAATCCTTTTTCTGGACCTGATAATGGAGCAAAAGTACCTTCGGCAATCTCTTCATGATCTTTGAAAGTGTTCCATTTCTTGCTACTTTCAAAATCAGGTACGGTAATAAAGATTCTTCCATCTTCTGCGATTGCCTCATGTATTCTGTTAATCAAATTTTGAACTTGTTCTTTTGTACCATGGTGAATTGTAGAAATGGAAATGACCAAATCATATTTATTTTTTGGGATTTCAAACTCAAACATGTTTACACAAAGAACTATTGAATCATCGCCTAATGTTTTTTTGGTCATTTCAACTGCTGTTTCGCTAGAATCTATTCCGTCAGTTTTGAAACCACCAGTCTGCAAAAGTTTTAGGTATTTTCCATTACCACATCCAATATCTAAAACATATTTAAATTCAAAATTTGATTGACTCAAAAATTGTTTAAATAGCGGGTGAATTTTTTCTGAAAGGGTTGCCCAAGCTTCGCCACCTTTTTGATAATTTTTGTAAATATTGTCCCAGATTGTCATAAGATTTATATTTCTTTACAGGTTAAAAAGTTTTTGCAATTTTGTACAACGTCCGAGTATAGACGATGTTGTTGCGCGGTAAAATATAGCGCGATAACACTTCACCACGCAACAATTTGGGTATAGCGACGACTAAAAGAAAAAGCAAAACGCCTATACCCTGTTAAGTGAAGTCGAGATACATAAAACTTTTTGCAAAAAGGCAAAATTTATTTAATTGCTTTGTTAATAATACTGACAGTGTTAATAAAATTATAAAACTTCAAGTTTTTCATTTTATCTAACTCAATCCATTCCGCCATATTAGCATAATTTTTCTCTTCCTCGTCAAAATTTTCAGTTGATATCTCACCGCCTACCTTTTTAACTAGAAAATACATAAGCGGACAATTCCAGTATTGATTTTTATACTTTTCGGAATGACTTGGATTAAAGAATGACGTTTCACAATGCACTAGCTCCAATAATTCAATCATTAAGCCCGTCTCTTCAAAAAACTCTCTTTTCAAAGCATCTTCAATCGTTTCGTCAATATTTATTCCTCCGCCAGGCAGGTCGTAGCCGTCCCATTTCTTAAATAGTAAAACTTTGTCATATTCAATCAGCACACCATAAACCGACGGCCTAAATATCAGCTTGCTAGCCTCAACTTCAAACTCCTTGTTGTTTAAATCGTGACAAATTATTTTTTTATTTGTATTCATCATATTTTTATTTCAAATTTTCTAATATATAATTATACTCCTTGGCCACCACTTCTGCGTCATCTGATTTTTCAAATGTACTTTCAATTATAATTGGCACGTCAAGCTTCTTACAATATTTTATTATTTCGGCCTGTTTTGTTCTGTACAGCGGGTCATGAAATATTTCGTAACCGCTTAGATGTATTTCCTTAATTATGTCTTTAAATTCTTTTATTA